>JAQBQC010000388.1 GCA_028287205.1 Gemmatimonadota bacterium | reverse complement strand
GAAGATCGATGAGTGAGTGCACGAATGGAGAGCTGCGCGATCTGTTGCCGGAGCTGGTGAACGGCCGGCTCAGCGCGGAGATGCGGCACACGGTGGAGGCGCACGTCGCGTCGTGCGCGGAGTGCGTCGAGGAGCTCGCACTGCTTCGCTCGCTGCGGCCAGCGCTCATGCGCGCGCCGGCGATCGATACGGAGCGCATCGCGGCGGCCGTGCGCGCGCACACTGGCGGCGCGGCGAGGCCCGCACCCGTGCGAGGGGGCATCGCAACGCGATGGAAGGTGGCGATCGCCGCTGCGGCACTGATCGCGGTCGGCGCGCTCGGATACGTGACGAGCATGCATCGCTCGTCCGGCACGCAGAGCGTCGCCGTCACGCCCGCGCCGGCTGTCACCGTTCCACTCACGGCTCCGGTGCAAACCCCGCCGCCGCGGGTCGCGATAGCACCGCCTGCCGTTACGTCACCGCATACCTCGCCCGTGACCGTCGCAAGCACCGGCGTGCTCGACAATCTCTCCGATCTCTCGGACGACGACGTACGCATGCTCACTGCGTCGCTCGACACGCTCTCATCGGTTCCGGACGCCGATCCCTCGCCCGGGATCGATCCGCTCGGCGCGTCGCTCGACGATCTCTCCGCCGGAGGCTCTCGATGATGCGGTCGCGGTTGTTCGCCATGGCGCTCGTATGCGTGCTCGCCGCGCCCCTGCGCGCGCAGGATGCTGCGGACAGCTCGCAGCGCCCACTCGTGCAAACACTCCAGCGCCGCCTGCTCGTAGTGGTGCAGCGCACGCTCGGCGCGACCGACGACCAGATGCGCCAACTCGCCCAGGTCAATCGCAAGTACCAGGAAGAGCGGCGCGCGCTGAATCAGAAGGATCGCCAGGCGCGCCAGACGATACGCACGGAAGTGTTGCGAGACTCGCTCGCGGATCAGAACAAGGTCGCGCGAACGATGGACGAGCTGGTCGATGTGCAGCGGCAGCGTATTGAAATCTTCACGCGCGAGCAGCGCGATCTGGCCAGCTTTCTCACGCCTGTGCAGCGAGCGAAGTACGCGACGTTGCAGGAAGGGCTGCGCAAAAAAGTCGAGCAGCTCAGACAGCGGCGACAGGAGAATGGCCTCGCCCCCGCGCAGCGAAGACGCCTGCGGCAGATGCGTCGAATGGGTGATACTACGAGCTGATCGCAAGGGCGTTGGCACGCCGCAGTACATCACCGGGCAGACTCCTCGCTCGGTGATTTGCGCGTCGTGTATGCCCGATCTCAAGCTTCTTCGCAACTACAATCCAGCGCAGCGCTGCTCACACGGAGCCGCGCGCCGCAACGTCCCGAGCGAGTGCATCGTGATCACAAGGCTTCGTCCTCTCTTCGTTCTCATAGCCACGGCCGCTGCAATTGCGCCAGCATCACTTCGCGCGCAGGCGCAGCGTGTCACAGGCCGCATCGGGCAATACACACCGCCACGCGCATGGCCCGTGCGCGCACGCACGTTCGATCTGCTCCATCAGCGCATCGCGATCAGCTACGATCTCGACAAGCGGAGCATGGCGGGAGAGGTGGAGACGCGGCTCATCGTCACGGCACAGCCCACGGATACGATCCGGCTCGACGCGTCGCAGCTCACGATCGACGGCGCGACCGATGCCGCCAAACGAAAGCTCGACTTCACCTTCGATACGTCCAGCGTGATGGTGCATCTCGCGAAGCGAGCACGCGTCGGCGACACCGTCGTGTTCTCTCTGCGCTATCACGCGCGGCCGGAGCGCGGCATGTACTTCGTGCCGCGTCGCCGCGTGATGTGGACGCAGGGCGAGGCGATCGAGACGCCGTCGTGGGTGCCCACGTACAACGCTCCGAACGACAAGACCACGTGGGAGATGCTCGTCACCGCGGACACTGGCGTGAGCGTGCTCTCCAACGGGAGGCTCGTCGAGGTGACCGCGGCGAGCGGCGGCGCGAAAAAGGTCTGGCACTGGTCGCAGGAGCGGCCTGCGTCGACCTATTTGTATTCCATTGTGGCCGGCAGGTTCAGCATCCTCCACGACAGCTGGAGAGGTATCCCGGTCGAGTATTGGGTTTCGCCCGATACGGTGAGCGCCGGCTGGCGCACGTTCGGCGAAACACCGTCGATGATCGAGATCTACAGTCGCGTGCTCGGCGTGAACTTTCCATGGAGCAAATACGATCAATCCGTGATCCCGGACTTCACGTACGGGGGAATGGAGAACGTCTCCGCAACCACGCAAACCGATCTCGCGCTGCACGGCGCCGGAGGTGAGCCCGAGCTCAGCGGACGCGGACTCGATGCGCACGAGCTCGCGCACCAGTGGTTCGGCGACCTCACGACGACCGCGACATGGGCGCACGCGTGGCTCAACGAGGGGCTCACCACGTACATGGAGTCCGTGCACGAGGAGAAGAGTCGGGGGTGGGACGCGGCGCAGCTCAACTGGATTGGGCAGCAGCGCCAGGCGATGAACGCGGATCTGAATCAGGAACGTCCGCTCGTGTACGGCGACGATCACGGCAGGGATCCGATTCAGCTGTTCTTCTCGGGACACATTTACCCGAAGGGTGCACAGCTCGCGCACCAGCTGCGCCGCCTGCTCGGTGACTCGGTTTTCTGGGCCGGGATGCACCGGTTCCTCACCGACAATGCCTACAAGCCGGTGGAGACCGCCGACTACGCAATCGCGATGGAGAAGGTCTCCGGCCGCGACCTCGACTGGTTCTTCGATCAGTGGGCGTACGGCATCGGCTACCCGAAGGTGCAGGTCACGCGAGCCTGGAACGCCTCCGCGAAAACGCTGACGCTCACGCTTCGGCAGACGCAGACGATCGACGCGACACATCCGTTCTTTCGCTTTCCGGCAACCGTCCGCGTGACGACTCGCGATTCGGTGGTGCGGCACGAAGTGATGATGACGAAGCAGGATCAACACTTCGTGATCGCGCTTCCCGGCGCGCCGCTCACCTTCCGCTTCGACGAGGGCGGCTGGCTGCTCGGCACCGTCAAGACCGATCAGACGCCCGAGGAGCTGAGCGAGCTCGCGAGACACGATCTCGATCTCGCCGGGCGGTGGTGGGCGCTCTCGGCGCTCGATAGCTCGAGCGCGCCCGTGGCGAGAGACGCTCGACGATTCATCGCGCTCAACGATCCGGTGGCGGAGTTGCGCGCCGAGGCCCTGCGGCAGATCGGCACGCACGATC
>JAQBQC010000380.1 GCA_028287205.1 Gemmatimonadota bacterium | reverse complement strand
CTACAACGTGCCGCTCCAGAACTCCGAGCAGATGTACCAGGCCCTCCGCTCGCTCGGCGTCGAGAGCCAGCTCGTGATCTATCCGGGCGAGCACCACGGGCTCACCCGGCCGAGCTTCCTCGCCGACCGGCTGTCGCGCTACATCGCCTGGTACGGATCACACCTCGGCGTCCGACCCAGCGACGCCGCGATCAGCTACTGAGCGCTGCCACTGCTACAGCGGATCGATGAAGATCGTCGAGTAGTTTCTCGTGGCCTGCACGACGAGCTTCACGTACATCGTCTGATTCGCGGCATCGTAGTAGTAGACGTTGCCCGGGCTCGCATCGAGTGCCGCCAATGATGCCGCGGCCGAGATCGGGTGCCCCGAGTCGAAGTCGCGCCACACCTTGACGCTCGCGTTGGTCCACGGAAAGCTGATGCGCGCGTTGTCGCCCGACGTTGCGTTCCTCCAATACAGGCGCGGCTTGGTCGGCACCAGCGCCGGCTGCAGCGAATACTTGCGGCCGCTCAACAACGTCATGTTGATCGACGTCAGCGAGCCGCCGCTTCCCGACATGTTCGCAGTGACGTTGTCGTCCCGCTTGATGCGCATCGGTGCGATGTTCTCGCCGCCCGACACGCCGCTCTGCATCGTGAACTGTCCGTAGGTGCCGAGGCAGATGAACGCATTCCAGTCCGTGCGATTCGTGCACGTGTTGTCGACGAGGATCGGCATGTTGGCCGTGACATGCGCTCCAACGCTCCCGGTCACGCTGCCGTCCGCATCGAGGAAGACCGCGGCCTTGTCTCCGTCCTTGTCCGCCTGCGGATTCTCGAGATACACGTGATTGGCGTTCACGAACGTCGCGTTGTCCGTGAAGTTCTGCGTGTTGATCGCAAAGGCGTTCTTCCTGTTGTAGCCGTACGCGCTTGCCGGGCGTGCCGGCGACGACACGTAGTTCACGAACTGCACCCGCTCCGCGCCAACGCGGCCGTCGTAGAACTCGTAACCGCGAATGGGATACGCCCCCAGGGTGGTCGCGTTGTTCGCGCTCTCGCCGATGATGACGGCGTCCTGCAGGAAGGTCTCGGTCGCGGCGAACGTCGCGCCGATGTCGTTGTCGGCGAGGAGCGCATGCGTCAACCGCATGTTCGCACCGCGCATCCAGGCACCGCGGCCGCGGTTCTTGTACGCCGTGAAGTGGTCGAAGGAGGTCACAGCCACCGCTGAGCCACTGTTGGCAGGGTCGACGCGAGGATTGTAGAACGTCACCGCGGTGGTGCCGTCGGGATTCGGACCGTCATCGATGTTCATTCCCGTCGAGCGGTTCGAATGCGCCTTGTTGTTCGTGAACTGCGTGAACGCCGTTTGGCGCGGCCACACGGCGTCCGTCGTCGAAAGCCCCGTGGGATGCAGCGGCAGCGCGATCCAGAATCCCACACCCATCGAGCCTGCCGCCACGTTCCCGTTGTAGCTGTTCGCCGGATTCGTGATCCAGAAGGTCGCCGGGCGCAGATCGGACGCGAGCACCTGTTCGCCGGCCGTGGGCGTGCGAGCGAGAATTCCCAGGTTGTTCTCGATCGTGTTTCCGTGCTCGATGCCATCCTCGAGGAAGTAGCCGTGCCCGATGTGGTTGTAGCACACGTTGCCCGAGACGAGCGCCATGTTCGTTCCGTGCACGGTCACGCAGCGGTTGAACGTCTTCCAGATGCTGCTGTTGCGGATGTACTGGCCCGTGACATCGCCTGCGACGTGCCAATGGAACGGATAGCGAGCGAGCCGCGACTTCTGCCCCATCTGATAGAGCTCGACGCCCTCGACGTGCGCGATCGCGCCCTGATACACGATGATGTGCCCGCAGTAACCGTTCGTTACACACTCGTCGTTGCCGCGCACGGTGATGTTTCGCGAGAGCAGCCCGATCTCCGCGCGCTCATCGAGCGACGCGCCACCGAGCATCTGGAGCACACCCCAGTGCGCGTACTTGAGCGGTGTCGTCACCGTCACCTGCGTCGCCGACGCCGTCTGCACTACGAGCGCCTCGGCCTGTGCCGGATCGAAATCGGTGGACGCCAACACGATGTTGTCGCCGGGCTTCCAGTCGACCGCGTGCTCCACCGTCAACTGGGTCGCACCCTTCGCGGCCGTCGCTACCAGTCTCGTCCAGACGACACGCGGTGCACCGTGCAGCTCGAGCGTCGCACCGGAGGCTACCGAGAGCGCCTTGCTCGAGAGGCCGAGCACGGGCTCGTTCGACTCGTCACCCGTGAGCGTGATCGACGCGCGGTGCGTGAACGGATGCGCCTCCGTGCCGATCTGGAGTCCGCCCTTCACCTGGATGTAGTTCGCCGAGAGTGCGAGATCGCTGTCGGCGAACGTGAGCGAGCCCAGGATCGCGAGACTCTTGAGCGCCGGGGGCGAGATGTCGAGAATCATGGACTCGCCCGCCGGCACCGTCACATCCTCATTGGCCACGGGCACCGCATGCGAGGGCCAGCTCGCCGGATCGGACCACTTGTGGGAGGCCACCGGAGGGGGCCCGCCCGGATCCGTCGGGACCGCCGTGTCGGCGCTGCACGATCCGAACACGGCTATCGGGAGCGCGAATGCGAGAAGAACACGCGCCGTAGATTTCGTCGGAGCCATGGGGCAACCTCAGTGGACTGGCGGCGTGCAACGCGAAGGCGACGCGGGCGAGTCCCAAAGATTGGAGCTCCTGCTGAGTGCGCCATAGCTGGGTCAGAGCTTGGCACCCGGCGCTCGACAATTCGGACATTTTGTGACAGGGACCGCAACAGACCGTTACGGTGTCGAATGAGCCTGGACGGGTCTACTTTTCGG
>JAQBQC010000320.1 GCA_028287205.1 Gemmatimonadota bacterium | reverse complement strand
CGGGCGAAGTGCACGCGATCATGGGCCCCAACGGCTCCGGCAAGAGCACGCTCGCGCAGGTGCTCGCGGGAAATCCGGCGTATGAGGTCACCGGCGGCTCCGCCACGTTCGAGGGCAAGGACCTCCTCGCCCTTCCGCCGGAAGAGCGCGCGCAGAACGGCGTCTTCCTCGCGTTCCAGTATCCGGTGGAGATCCCGGGCGTGTCGAACGCGTACTTCCTGCGCTCGGCGTTCAACTCCATTCGCCAGGCGCGCGGACTCGAAGAGGTCGATCCGATCGAGTTTCTCGATTACATGGAGAAGAAGCTCGAGCTCGTCGACATGGACATCGAGATGCTCAGCCGCTCGGTGAACATGGGCTTCTCCGGGGGCGAGAAGAAGCGCAACGAGATTCTGCAGATGGCGGTGCTCGAGCCGAAGCTCGCGCTGCTCGACGAGACCGATTCGGGGCTCGACATCGACGCGCTCCGCATCGTCGCGAACGGCGTGAACGCGCTCAAGCGCCCGGACAACGCGACGATCGTCGTCACGCACTATCAGCGGCTGCTCAACTACATCGTCCCGGACTACGTGCACGTGCTCGCGCACGGCCGCATCGTGAAGTCGGGCGACAAGAGCCTCGCGCTCGAGCTCGAGGCGAAGGGCTACGACTGGCTCGTCGAGCCGCAGGGAGCGCTGGCGTGACCGCTGCGTACGTCGAGGACTTCACGACATTCTCGACCAACGGCGGGCGCGCGGAGCCCGCATGGCTTCGCGAGACGCGCCGAGCCGGCATCGAGAAGTTCGCGGAGCTCGGCTTCCCGACGCCGCGCAACGAGGACTGGCACTTCACGAGCGTCGCGCCGATCGCCGAGTCGGTATTCAGCCCGCTGCGCGGTGCGTCGGGGCAGATTGCGCCAACGGCGCTCGTGCCGTTCACCTTCGCGCAGAGCGCCTGGCCGCTGCTCGTGTTCGTGAACGGACGCTACGACGCGTCGCTCTCCACGCCCGGCGCGCTCGCGAAGGGCGTTCGCGCCATCGATCTCGCGAGCGCGCTCCGCAACGAGCCCGCGCTCATCGAGCCGTGGCTCGGCAAGCTCTCTCCACTCGATGGCCGCTCGTTCAGCGCGCTCAATACCGCGTTCATGTCCGATGGCGCCGTGATCCACATTGCGCCGGACACGGAGGCGCCGATTCCGCTGCACGTGATCTTCGTCTCCGATGCGAACGCGGCGAAGGGCGTCGCGCACCTGCGCAACCTCATCGTCGCGGGGCGCAACTCGAAGGCGACCGTGATCGAGAGCTACGTGTCGCTCGGCGACAGCGGCTACTTCACGAATGCCGTGACCGAGGTGAAGGTGGACGCCGGCGCGACGCTCACGCACTACAAGATCCAGCGCGAGAGCCAGCGCGCCTTCCACGTGCACACGATCGACGCGCAGCAGGCGCGCGACAGCCACTACGTGTCGTTCTCCTTTGCGACGGGCGCTGCGCTCTCGCGCAC
The DNA here is from genome assembly GCA_028287205.1 of Gemmatimonadota bacterium. Lineage (GTDB taxonomy): Bacteria > Gemmatimonadota > Gemmatimonadetes > Gemmatimonadales > Gemmatimonadaceae > FEN-1250. Next base: position 1,199 of record JAQBQC010000320.1, on the reverse strand, counting down.
GAACATCTACACGAACCTCGATGGCGAGGGGTGCGGCGCGACGCTCAACGGCCTGTACATGGCGGATGACGAGCAGCACGTGGATCACCAGACGAACATCGTGCACTCGCAGCCGAACTGCTTCAGCCGCGAGATCTACAAGGGCATCCTCAGCGGCGCGGCGCACGGCGTGTTCAACGGCAAGGTCTACGTCTACCCGATTGCGCAGAAGACGGACGGCAAGCAGACGAACAACAACCTTCTCTTGTCGGAGCGTGCGCGCATCGACACGAAGCCGCAGCTCGAGATCTACGCGGACGATGTGCGCTGCACGCACGGCGCGACGGTCGGCCGGCTGGACGAGATGGCGCTGTTCTACATGAAGAGCCGCGGCGTGAGCGCGGACAAGGCGACGCGCCTGCTCACGTACGCATTTGCGGCGGACGTGCTCGAGACGATCGAGGTCGAGGCCGTGCGCACGGAGCTCGAGCGCGCAACGCTGGAACGGTTCACGGGGGCAAGCGTCGCACGATAGGATTTTTCGAGAGCAGGCACCGGCATGACGGACACATCTGCGCTCTACCAGGAAGTCATTCTCGATCACAATCGGCGGCCGCGCAACTACAGCGTGCTCGCGGATGCGACGATCGAGGAGCGCGGCATCAATCCGCTCTGCGGCGATGAGCTCACACTCTACCTGCGAATGGATGGCGATCGCATCGCCGACGCCTCGTTCCAGGGGCGAGGCTGCGCGATCTCTCGGGCGTCGGCGTCGATGATGACTACGCTCGTCAAGGGAATGACGCGAGCGGAGGCGGATGCGCTGATCGAGCGGTTCCGCGGGCTCGTGACGGGACAGGCGGGAGTGGACGATCTGCCGTCGCCGCTTCGCGCCTTCGCGGGAGTCGCGCGCCTGCCGCAGCGGGTGAAGTGCACGGTGCTCGCGTGGCACACGCTGCACGCTGCTTTGAGTGGCGAAGGAACAGAGCCGTGAGCGCGCTCGTTCCCCGCAGCGACTTCCCGCTCCTCTCGGCCAACCCCGCGCTGGTCTATCTCGATTCGGCCGCTACCGCGCAGAAGCCGCGCGCCGTGCTAAACGCGATGAACGACTTCTACGAGTCGGACTACGCCAACCCGCATCGAGGCGCGTACGCGCTCTCGGCGCGCGCAACGGAGCGCTATGCGCGCGCACGGAGCGCCGTCGCGCGATTCTTCGGTGT
>JAQBQC010000281.1 GCA_028287205.1 Gemmatimonadota bacterium | reverse complement strand
GCGCGCGCCGAGCGCCCTGCCGGATGTCTTCTGTCGAACACGTCGGCCGACACGTATCGCGAGCCGGTTTACCTGCAAGCTCGCATGCCCGCGCACACCGATAGCTCTCTCACGGTGCAAGCCGATCTCATGGCCAGCGACGTTGCCGCGGAGTTGCGCGCGCTACTTGGCGCTCATGACACCGACATTCCACTTGCCGACTCCGTCATGTCCTGGTATTCGGTACCGGCGCAGCTGATTGTAACCGCGCACGCAGACGGAAGCGTGACTCGACACATCCGGAGCGCCGCCGGGGATTCGAGCGCGGACGTCCTCCTGTCGCGCGCATTCGACGCCGCACGTACGCGAGGCGCCGCGCTTATGCTCTGGCCGGAGAACCTGACCGCCGACTCCATGGTTGTGCGATTGACGCTCGTACCGTCGTTGGACGAGAACGGATGGAAAGTGGTCGCTCCTGCCGGCAGGCGCGTGAGATTCACCGCCTTCTATCTCTCGGAGCCGACCCAATCACCCGCGTTGCCCAAGCCCAATCAGGGACAGCCCGACTACCCTTTCTTCAACCGGCAAAGTCGAATCACGGGGCGGCTCACGTTGCAGTTCGTGGTCGACACGAATGGGAGAGTCGACTCGACGACGATTCATGATCTATGGACGCCCGGCGTGCCACGTTTGACCGGAGAGCTCGAGCGCTACTACAACGATTTCTTGCGATCGACGACCACGTGGGTCAAGCGCATACAGTTCTCTCCCGCCCGCCGCGGGTCGTGCCCGGTGCGGCAGATCGTTCAGTTTCCATTCGAGTTCGTGTACCGCCAGCCGGCACCATCCGCATACCAGAAATCGCCGCCGCGTTGAGCGGCGTCGAAACTACTCGCGCTGCTTCACTCGCGCAGCGCCTGGTGCACGAACGACACCGCGATGGATCCCTCGCCAACCGCTGACGCGACGCGCTTCACGTTCCCCGAGCGCACGTCGCCCACCGCGAACACACCGGGAAGGCTCGTTTCCAGCAGATAGGGCGAGCGCGCCAGCGGCCATTCTGCGCTGCGCAGCTCGTCCGCGGTGATATCCGGGCCCGTCTTGATGAATTTGCGGTCGTCCATCACCACACAGCCGTTCAGCCACGACGTGCTGGGCACCGCACCGCACATCACGAAGATGTGCCGGATGTCGCGCTGCTCGCTCTCACCCGAGCCTCTATTCAGCCACACCACACGCTCGAGATGGTTGTCGCCGTCAACCCGGGTGACCTCCGTCTGCGAGTGGAGCGTGATATCCGGGCTTTCTTCGATCCGCCGCACCAGATACCGCGACATCGTGTCGGCGAGACCCCTCGCGCGCACGATCATGTGCACGTGCTTCGCGTGCTGCGCGAGGAACACCGCCGCCTGCCCCGCCGAGTTTCCCCCGCCGACGACGATCACTTCCTCATCTCGGCAGAGCTGCGCTTCGATGAACGTCGCGCCGTAATAGACGCCCGCATCATTGAAGCGGTCCATTCCCTCCACCGGCAGGCGGATGTATCTGGCACCGGTCGCAATCACCACCACGCGCCCCGCAATGCGCACATCGGCATCCACTTGCAGCGTGTACGGCTTCCGGTCGCATGACAGGTCCGTGGCTTCCTGCGAGATCAGAAATTTCGCGCCGAACTTCTGCGACTGCATGTACGCGGCCGCAGCGAGCTTCTGCCCGGAGATGCCGAGCGGGAATCCCAGATAGTTCTCGATCTTAGAGCTCGACCCGGCCTGCCCGCCCGGCGCATTCGGCTCGACGACGAGCACGTCGAGTCCTTCGCTCGCGCCGAATACCGCGGCCGCGAGTCCCGCTGGCCCGGCACCGATGACGACCATATCGCGCACCTGCCTTTGATCGATCGACTCGTTGAAGCCGAGATTGAAGGCAATCTGCTGGTTGGTTGGATTGCGAAGCATGACCGTGCGGCCACTGATGAGCACGGGCACATCCGTGATGTCGAATTTCAGCCGGTCCAGCAACTCCTGCGCGTCACTATCGCGATCGAGATCGAGATTCGTGTACGGGTGCCCGTTGCGCGTGAGGAACTCGCGAATGCGCAGCGTACCCGGAGAGTGATTCGAGCCGACCAGAACGACGTCGCTGACGTGCTGGTCGATGAGCGCGATCCGTCGGAGTATGAACGCGCGCATGATGATCTCGCCGAGCTCGTCGTCGGTTTGCACGAGCTCGAGCAGGTGATCGCGATCGAGCTCGATCACTTCCCCGGCCTGCGAGACTCGAATCGTGACGAGGCTCGGCCGGCCCGACAGCATATTCACTTCGCCCGTGAACTTCCCTGCTGTGTGCACCGTGACGAGCGTCTCGACATCGTTCGTCGTGCGCACTACCTCGATCTCGCCGCTCACCACGACAAAAAAACGCGAGTTGTAGACGCCTGCGGCAACGAGCACTTCGCCCGGCTTCACAGAGTGCGTCGCGCCATGCCCGGCCACCCGCGCGATTTGCGCGGGCGTGAGTATCGGGAAGGCGCTGTCCACAACCGCCGGCGTCGACAACGCCTGCAGTAGACTCCCGCGCGCAACGTGCTCCGTGTCTGCGATCATTTCGAAAGAAATTGGGTCACGAGTGCGATAGTCGCTGTCGGATTTTCCTCCATGATCCAGTGACCCGAATCCGGAATGATCCCTTCGGTCACGTTCGACGCGGCGAAGCGCATCACCTCGGCCATCTGCGGGCCGAACGAGTGGTCGCCGCCAACCGCGAGCACGGGCATCGTGAGCTTCCCCTGCGCCATGAACGCCTTGTCGTCGATCGCGTCCTGATCGAACGCCCGGAACTGCTCGAATCCCGCATGCATGCGCCCCGGCTTCGCGTAGAGCGCCGCATAGTGCGCGCGGACGCCGTTGTTGATGCGCTCCGAGTGGTAGCCAAACTCGTTGTAGAACCGATCGAGCCAGATGCGCTCGCGTCCTGCGACGAGCCTGTCTTCGTCGGGGCCCCAGAACGAAAAGTGCCAGAGCTTGTGATTCGCGGTGATCTCCGCCCATGGTCCCACGCCGGGGAGCGGCGCATCGATGAGCACAAATTTCTTCACACGTGTTGGATATTCGGCGGCGAACGCGTAGCCGACCATGTTGCAGATGTCGTGCGTGACGAGGTCGACCTGCTGCACCTTGAGCGCGTCGAGCACACCGGCGAGGTCGTGGCCCTGCGTCTTCTTGTCGTAGCCGCCCTTCGTGATGGGCGAGAGCCCCATGCCGCGCAGATCCGGGATGATCACCAGGTGATCCACCGCGAGCTTCGCCGCGAGCGCGGCCCACATGTCGCCCG
>JAQBQC010000274.1 GCA_028287205.1 Gemmatimonadota bacterium | reverse complement strand
ACTTCCATCATCATGGGCCGATCAAGCCCGACCAGCTCGCGGAGATCGAAGAGATCGTGAACCGCGGCATCTGGGCGAACATCGACGTTAGCACGGTTGAGCGTCCGTATCGCGAGGAGGTGGCATCTGGCGCGATGGCGCTGTTCGGTGAGAAGTACGGCGACGTCGTGCGCGTGGTGAGCATTCCCGGGCTGTCGGTCGAGCTGTGCGGTGGCACGCACGCGCGCAGCACCGGACAGATCGCGCTCTTCAAGATCGTGAGCGAGAACGGAGTCGCGGCGGGCATTCGGCGCATCGAGGCGGTGACCGGTCCCCGCGCATACGAGCTCATTCGCGGCGAGGAGCAGCGGCTGCAAAAGCTCGGCGAGCTCCTGCGGGCACCGGCGGATGGCGTCGTCAAACGTGTCGAGACGCTGCTCGAGGAGCGGCGCAAGCTCGAGAAGCGGCTGGAGGAGAGTCTGCGCGGCGGCGGTGACCAGCTCCAGCAGCTGCTCGCCGGCGCCGAGAACATCGGCACATCGCGACTCGTGTCGTCGAGCGTGAACGCGGGTGACGTGAAGGAGCTCCAGCAGCTCGGCGATGCGTTGCGCGAGCAGCTCGGCAGCGGCGTCGGCGTGCTCGCCACATCGTTCGGCGAGGGAAAGAGCACGCTGCTGGTGGTCGTGACCGATGATCTGCGCGATCGCGGAGTACGCGCGGATCAGTTGATCAAGCCGATCGCCGAGGCGGCGGGCGGACGCGGCGGCGGCAAGGCGCACATGGCGCAGGCGGGCATTCCGGATGCATCGCGCATCGGCGAGGCGATTGCACACGCGCCCATCGTCGTGCGCGCGGCCCTTGGCACCGCCGCGTGACGGTTGGCGACTGGCTCTCGGCCCGTACGCCCTCGCCACCGTCACCACTGGCGGCGCGGCTGCACGCGGCATTGGGCGCGCGACTGAACGAGCACTCGACCTCTGCACACGCGGTCGTGCTGGAGACGGCCGAGTCGCTTCTCGCTGAGCTCATCGCGCTCGAGTGCGCGCAGCGCGATCGCGCGATCGATCTGCTCGCGGTGGACGCACTGATCACGTACGCGTTCGAGGCGGCCGCGGAGTCGCCGGATACGCTGGCCGAGTGCGCGACGGATGCGATGCTGGCGATCGCGAGGCTCGCCGCACCATCATCGATCGCATGAACACGAGCTTGCTCAGCGGGCGCTCCGGATTGGCAGTGCTCATCGACCCCGATCGCACGTCAGCGGCGGGCGCGGTAGAGCTGGCGCGCCGCGCGGCGGGAGAAGGGGCGGCACTCTTGCTGCTTGGTAACAGCTTCGGGCCTGCGGGCGAGGGCGGCGAGCTTTCTGCCCGGCTCAAGCGCGCTGCGCCGGAGCTCCCGCTCGTGCAATTCCCCGCGATGGCGTCGCAGCTCGATGCCGGCGTCGATGCGGTGCTGTTGCTGTCGTTGGTGTCGGGGCGCAATGCGCAATACCTGATCGAGGAGCATGTGCGCGCGGTTCCATTCTTCGAACGTCATCCGGAGGTGCAGGCGATCAGCACTGCGTATTGTCTCGTCGATGGTGGACACGTGACGTCCGTCGAGTCGGTGAGCCAGACACGTCCGCTACCTGCGGACAAGCCCGAAGTTGCGGCCGCGCATCTGCGCGCGGCGGCGCTCATTGGCATGCACGCAGCGTATCTCGATGCGGGAAGCGGCGCGTCGCGCGCGGTGGGTGCTTCCATCATTCGCGCGGCACGCGACGCGTGGAGCGGACCGCTGCTGGTCGGCGGCGGAATTCGCGGTGTCGACTCGGTGCGCAGCGCGCGCGATGCGGGAGCGGACATCGTCGTCATTGGCGGTGCGCTGGAAGAGGGTGGGCCGCGCGTGCTGGGTGCGCTGACGCTGGCGGCGCGCGCATGATCGACATCCACACGCATCTGCTTCCTGGCGTCGATGATGGCTCGCCGTCCGTCGAGGCATCGGTGCCGGTGCTCGAGCGCTTTCGGCAGGATGGCGTGACGGTGCTCGTGTGTACGCCGCATCTCAAGGCAACGGATGCGGCGCGCGCGCCGATCGAGCGGCATCGCAGAATTCTCGCGGAGCTCGTGAAGCATGCGCCGCCGGTTCCGGAGCTGGTGCTCGGCTGGGAGATCATGCTCGATGCGCCGGGCGCCGATCTGCGCGCGCCGCATCTGCACCTGGGCGATTCGCTCGCGGCGCTGGTGGAGTTTCCGCGCATGCACGTGCCGCCGGGCGCAACGCAGGAAATCCTGCGCATACGGATGAGCGGCGTCACGCCGGTGATCGCTCACCCCGAGCGGTATCATCAGTGTACGCCGCAGGTGGTGCGCGAGTGGCGCAGCGTTGGCGCGGTGATCCAGATGGACGCCATCATGGTGTTTGGGAACGCGCCCACATCGCGACTCGCGCGGAAGCTGCTCGAGGCGGGACTCATCGACTGCATCGCGAGCGATACGCACGGCGACTCGCGCTCGCTCCGCGCGGCGCGCGACTGGCTCGAGGCGATCGATGCGCACGAGCAGGCGGAGCTCCTCTGCACGGTGAACGCGCGCCGTCTCCTCAATCGCGAGGCGGTGCTGCCCGTGATGCCGATCCCCGAAACGGACCACGGAATGCTCTCGAAGCTCCGCTCGATGTTCATGAGGCGCGCATGACCGACAGCGCGATCCACGCGCTTCGCGAGCTGTCCGACACGGCGCTCGCGACTGCCGCGGCGCTCGAGGCGGAGATCGACCGCGCGGCGGACATGATCCGGGAAACAGTGAGGGCGGGGCGCACGCTCTTTTTCTGCGGCAACGGCGGAAGCGCCGCGGACGCGCAGCATCTTGCGACCGAGTACGTCGTGCGCTACATGCGCGCGAGGCGCGCGGTCGCGGCGATCGCCCTCACCACCGACACGTCGCTGCTCACCGCGGCGGCGAACGACCTCGGCTTCGAGCAGGTGTTCGCGCGTCAGATCGAGGCGCTCGCGCGCCCCGGCGATCTGCTCATCATTCATTCGACGAGCGGCGACTCGCCCAACGTTCTGCGCGCGGCCGAGGCGGCGCGGAGCGTCGGGGCGAAGGTGCTCGCATTCTCGGCACGGGGCGGGGGCGCCCTGCGCGCGCTCGCAGACCTCAGTATCGTCATTCCAACACAGCGCACCGATCGCGCGCAGGAGCTGCACCTGTGCATCGAGCACGCGATTTGTGAGCTCATCGAACGGGAGCTATGATCGATCTCAAGGGAAAGCGCGCGCTGGTCACCGGTGGATCTCGCGGCATTGGTGCCGCCACCGCGCTGCTGCTCGCGGAATGTGGCGCCGATGTGGGAATCGGTTATCGGAACCGGGAGAAGGACGCCGAGGAGGTGGTGCGAGGCATCGCCAGCTTCGGGGTGCGCGGCTTCGCGCATGCAGCGGACATCAGCACCGTCGCCGGGACCGAGTCGTTGTTCGCGCGCGCGGCGCGAGAGCTGGGCGGACTCGACCTGTTCGTCGGGAACGCAGGCATCTGGCCATTCGATGATGTTCCGGTGGGTGAGATGGACGATGACCGGTGGCACCTGACGATGCGCGCCAATCTCGATTCGATGTTCATGACCACGCGTGCAGCCGTGCGCGCGATCTCGAACCACGGCCGCATCGTTCTCGTGTCGAGCACCGCGGGCCAGCGCGGCGAGGCAGGGCACTCGGACTACGCCGCGTCGCGCGGCGCGATGATCTCGTTCGTAAAGTCCGTCGCGGTCGAGCTGGCGTCGCGAGACGTCACCGTGAACAGCGTCGCACCGGGATGGGTGGACACCGAGATGGCGGCGGCATCGCTCGAAGGCGACGGGCGCGCGAAGATCGAGCGCACGATTCCGCTGGGGCGCGTCGCGAGCGCGCGCGACATCGCGGGACCGATCGTGTTTCTGTGCTCGGACCTCGCGCGGCACGTCACGGGCGAGGTGTTGAACGTCAACGGCGGAAGTGTGCTGTGCGGCTAGTCGCTCGCACGGCGAGCCGCGTCAGGCTGTTGCGAAGCGCTCGTGCGAGATCTCGTCCACGGCCTGCCAGCTCTTGAAGCAGCGCCAGTCGTATTCGCGCGCTGCACGCATCTGGTCGGGAAAGCCGAAGCAGTCCGTCCATCCCATCTCGCTCGCGCGCCAGGCGCAGTCCCATGCGAACGAGAAGCGTCGCACCGTGTCGACGCAGGTCACATCGATCACGCCGGTGAGATCGGAGCAGCCGGAGTCGGCGTGGATGCGAACCGACTCGATCTCGAGCTCGCGCTCGGCGCTCAGGAGATGCGTGAGGAGTCGCACGATCTTGACGTGCGGCACGGGGCGCATGGATGCGACGAGGGGAGTGCGCGTGCGGGCGTGCACGGAGAGGACGGCGGCCTTGAACTCGCTGGTGGCAGCGCTGTCGTCGAGAATGTCGGTGAGATGCATAAGTGGATAAAGATAAGGGGCTGAGCTCGCAAACGGATGGCGCAGAGCTGCTCCAGCCGCCCGCCTCCGTTCTCGAGATCGCCAGGAGGCTCATTCGCGCCGGCCACGAGAGCTGGTTCGTCGGCGGAGCCGTTCGCGACGCTTTGTTAGGCCACCCAAATCTGGATTGGGATCTCGCGACTGCCGCCACGCCACCGCAGGTGCAGCGACTCTTTCGCCGAACGGTTCCCGTCGGGATCGAGTTCGGCACGGTGGGTGTGCTCGATGACGCGGGCGTGATGCACGAGGTCACGACCTTTCGCCGGGATGTGCGGACCGACGGCAGACATGCGGTGGTGGAGTTCGGCGCGAGCCTCGAAGAAGATCTGGCGCGACGTGACTTCACCATCAACGCGATCGCGTACGGCCCGGATTCGCGCGAGCTGCGCGATCCCTTTCGCGGTCGCGGGGATCTGGAGCATCGGCTCGTGCGCGCGGTGGGTGTGGCCGCGGACCGCATGCGTGAGGATCGGCTGCGAGCGCTGCGCGCGATCCGCTTCGCCGCGCGCTTCCAATTCGCGATCGAAGCGGAGACCTGGAGCGCCATCCTCGAGTCGGCGCCGCATCTCGGCCGCCTCTCGATGGAGCGCGTGCAGCAGGAGATCGAGAAGACCATGGTCCAGGTCGATCGGCCCGGCAGCGCGTTCCGCATGTGGCGCGACAGCGGTGCGCTGGCCGTGCTCGCGCCGCCGCTCGCCTCGTTGAGCGACGTTGCGCTCGCGACACTCGATCGCCTGCCACGCGCGCGCGGCACCGCACAATCGCAACGAACCGCGAATCGCATGACGGCGCTCTTCCTCGAGCTGACTCCGGCCGTCGCGCGCGCCACGCTGCGGGAGCTTCGATTCTCGAACGATCGCATGCGCTGGATCGGCGACTTCGTCGAGCGATGGCACACCGTGTCGCCCGCGATGCGCGACGCGCTTCTGGCCGACACGCCTCCGTCCGATGCGACCGTACGCCGCTGGGTAGCCGCCATCGGGCGTACACGCGTTGGCGCGTTCCTGCGAGTGGCGGAGGCGCGCTTCGGGGCCGAGCTGGATGAGGAGACGCGAGCAGTGTTTTCGAGGGCGATGCGCTCGCTCTACCGGCGGGCGTGGCGCGTGGCTCTTCGCGATCCGGTCGAAACCGGCGATCTTGCACTGGACGGAGGCGATCTCATGAAGGCGGGAATCAAAGCCGGACCGCAGCTCGGCGCCGCCCTCCGGTCGCTGCTCGACTGGGTGCTCGAGGATCCGGCGCGCAACACGCACGACCAGCTGCTCGCGCGCGCGCGCGAGCTCGCCGCCGATCAGTCTCACGCTTAACAGAGCCAGCGCATGTGGTTTCGAGGCCGCCAGCCAGAGACGTCCGTGTGGAAGCGCTTTCGCACCGCCGCGGACGGATTCGTCTTCATGAAGGAGGACGACTACT
>JAQBQC010000254.1 GCA_028287205.1 Gemmatimonadota bacterium | reverse complement strand
CAGCTCGAAGGCGCGGCGTTTTCGGCGGGCTACGTTCGCGCGATGCACATCTCGGCGGGGCTGTGCGCGGCAGGGGCGGTGGTGGCGTGGGCGACGGTGCGGAATGAGAAGGCTCGCGGAGTCCGACGCGCGCGCAGCTCACCGGCGTGATGCCGAGTCCGCGGATCCGGCATCGCGCGACAGGTGCACCCGATCGATCAGTGGCAGCAAGGATCCCGGTGCAGCTGCCATCCACGGATCGAATGCGATCCGACCGAAGTCACCAAAACGAGGGCCGCTGTTCACGCTGATCCGATCAAGCGGTGCACGGAACGCGCGCGCAGTTGCGATGTATCTACAACCATGGCTACTCCCACTGCAAACGTTTGACTCCCGCGACGACGTCGCCGAAGCGGAGGCTGGAACACGCGCGGGACAGGCGAGCGCAACTCCGTCTCGAAATGATGCGGCTCACGCTCGAGGGGAAGGGTATCGGCGTTGCTCGCGGCGCGACCTGTGCATCGGCCTTCGGGCAATGATCCGACTTGATGAGCCACGTGTCTGATGCCACGCTGAACGAGGCGGCCGCGACGCTGCTGCCCACACGGACGCGCGAGGCGGCTGAGTCGCCCCCGAGCCGACTTCATCGCGGCGCTCACCTCGAGCATCGCGTCGAGTGGCTCATCGACAACGCCGAGGCGTACGGATTGCTGCTCGAGTCGCTGCGCGGCGCACGTCGCTCGATCCACATCGCGCAGCTCGCCTTCGATGCCGATTGCGCGGCCTACTCCGGCAGCTCCTCCGCCGCCGTGCCCTCGCGCGATGCGGTGATCGCCGAGGCACTCGTCGATCTCGCGGCGGGCCACGGTCCGGAGATTCAAATTCTCCTCAACGCCACCTGGATCCTCAACACCGCGCGGCCCCTGCGAAAATTCTTCTCGCGACAGGGAATCCCCCCGGAGAAGATCGAGGTGCGCGGAATGAGCCGCTTCCCGCACTTCATGCATGCGAAGCTCGTGCTCATCGATGGACGAGAGGCATTCCTTCTCGGCTCGCCCTTCGTAAACTCGTACTGGGACGACGGCGAGCACATGCCGTTCGACGCGCGCCGTCCGCTGCGCGAGCTCGGCGGACGTCCGTTGCACGACGTGTCCATGCGCTTGCGCGGGCCCGCGGTTCGCGATCTCGAGGTGATGTTCGCTGAGGTATGGGAGTCGTGCGATGAGTCGCAGGGTCGAGGCGCCAGAACCGGCGACGCGGGTGCGCACATGAAGCCGCGCCCAGTTCCCGCGGCCGGCACTCGCATCGTGTGCGATGCGCCGGACGGCGTGCTTCCCGGCGTGCCGGATCGAGCGATGCACATGCTCGCCGAGCTGCTCGCCGGAATCGCGGGGGCGCGCGACTTCATCTACATCGAGCATCAGTACCTGACATCGCGGCCGATCGCCGCCGCGCTGGTCAACGCGCTCCGTCTCGTACCGAAGCTCGAGATCATCATCGTGCTGAACCAGAATCCGGATCTCACGGCCTACCGCGCCTGGCAGAACGCGCAGCTCACGGAGCGCGCACTATTGACACATCCGCGTGTGGGCGTGTTCTCGCTGTGGAGCACGGATGCGCACCCCGAGCGCGAAGGCGTCACGCGCATCAATCAGCTGTTCATCCACAGCAAGGTGATGATCGTCGACGATGAATGGGCCGCCGTGGGCACCTCGAACCTCGACGGCGTCTCGATGGGGGACTACGGCGACGACTTTTCCGGCGCGCTCGGCCGGCGTGTGTTTCGGGGCGTGCGAAACGTGGAGGTGAACGTGGTCATCGATGCCCGGGATGCGCACGATGTGTCACGTCCGCGACACGCACCGGTGCTGCACGAGCACGAGGCGACGACCATCGCGGAGCTGCGCGAGCGGCTCTGGCACGAGCACCTCGGCGCCGCACGCTCAACGTTGCGCAGGCGACCGGAAGGTGGTTGGCTCGCCGTCTGGCGAGCGGCTGCAGCCGAGAATGTGCGAACGTTGAGTGCAAGCGGCGCGGATCGATCGCGCATGGTCGGTCGCGTGCTTCCGTACAGCACGCGCGCGTTCCCGAGCGAGCAGCTTCGGGACATGGGCATTCGTCTCACCGCAAGTGCGCTCGAGCTCTGCTACAATCCTACGTGGTTCGGCGTGCACGCGAGCCCGCACTGGATCAGAAACATCTTCTGACCCGCGCTCAGGCCTCCGTGAGCTGGTAGAGCAGATCGTCCTCTACGCGATACAACAGCGGCACGATGTTGATGCGCGGATAGATCGCGCGCAGCCGCTCGGCCTCCTTCAATACGAAATCCACCTCATCGCGAATCCCGAACTTCGGCGCGGAGTCCGCGAAGTGCTTTGCCGCTCGTGCCTCGTCCCACCCGGCGGCATCCATGAGCCCCTGCACGAATCGCTCGCGGTTCTGGTCGAGCCGCGCCATGCCGCAGTCCGTGTGTGCGATGAGCACGATCGTGCGCACACCTCCAACGGCAATCGCGTACGAGATGCGGAATTCGTTGTCGCGCATGTTCGCGCCGGCCGTTCGCAGCACGAAGGCAAAATCGTTCGGAATGCGCAGTGATTTTCGGCTATCCATGCACATCCCGATGAGCAGCTGCGGCGCGGACGCGGAGCCGACGGCTCGGCCGAGATTGTGATACTCGAGCAACAGCTCCACGGGCGTGCCACGGTACTCGGGGAGGATGTCGTCGCGATAGTTGACCGGGATGATTCGAGGCATGGGGCGAAGCTAACGTGCAACGGCACCATGCGAGAAGTGGTACGCGGCGACATTTATTTCGTTATCTAAGTCGCAAACGGCTGGCCGGACACGAGGTGAATGATCTTCCACCGGCCGCTCATGGCATAGAACCACGCTTCGTCGAGCTCGCCGGTGCAGCGACGCGCGCGCACGCGCGCCCAATGTCCGACGACGGCGATGGTCGCATTGGCGGCGCAGTAGCCGTGAAAGTCGGGCGCCTGATGCGGCTCGCTCGGGGGAGGGGCGAGCGCGCTCCACGCGCGATCGTCGTCCGGCACCGCGAACCGCGCCGTCACCTTCGCGGGATAAAAGTGCGTCACGATCGATGTCCAGTTGCGGTCGTGGAGATCTCGATAGTAGGCGCGAAGCTCATCGAGAATGGCGATGCTCGCGGCGCTGCCCGGGCGCAGGGTGTGAGCCACCGGCGACGCATGCGAAGCCGGACGGCCCGTGGGCGTGAGGGTCGAGAGCGCGAAGATCGCGTGAAGACACAGTGCGAGATGCATGCTGTCGAACGTACGCTCGCACGAACGCCATTCCTTCCCGAATCTTGCGGTCGAATTCGGTCGAAGCGAGACCCTGCCCGGTAGCAGCGAACGGGTTTCGCAACGGGCGTGCGTCGAGCAACATTGGTCTCATGCAAATCGATCGGAGTTATCTCGAGCAGACGCTCGCAGCACTCGTCCGCATCAACTCGGTGAACCCGAAGTTCAGCGGCGGCGCCACGGACGAGACCGCGATCGCCGCGCATCTCGGCGGCGTGATGACCGCGCTCGGAATGGAGATAACGCTCCACGAGTTTGCCCCGCGGCGCACGAGCGTGGTGGGGCGGCTGCGCGGCAGCGGCGAAGGGCGATCGCTCATGCTCTACGGGCACATCGACACCGTTGGCATCGAGGGAATGAAGGCGCCGCTCAGCGGACGGATTCGCGACGGCCGCATGTATGGTCGCGGCACGTACGACATGAAGGGCGGCGTCGCTGCGTGCATCGCGGCCGTGAAGGCGACCGTGGATTCGGGAGAGCCGCTCGCGGGCGATCTCGTCGTGGTGGGTGCGGCCGACGAGGAAGTTGCCAGCATGGGGATGACGGAGGTGCTGAAGCACGTGCGCACCGACGCGGCCATCGTCACCGAGTCCACGGAGCTGCAGCTCTGTCTCGCGCACAAGGGCTTTTGCTGGATGGAGGTGGAGGTCGAAGGGCGCGCGGCGCACGGCAGCCGGTTCGAGGAAGGGATCGATGCGAACATGGCGATGGGGCGCTTCCTCGGGCGCCTCGACACGCTCGAGCGCGATCTTCGCAAGCGTACGCCGCACGCGCTCGTCGGGCCGCCGTCGCTGCACGCGGCCGTCATCCTCGGTGGCAGCGGCACGAGCACGTATGCCGCGCATTGCCGGCTCGAGATCGAGCGACGCACGATCCCCGGGGAAACGGAGGCGAGCGCCGTGGCGGAGATCCAGGCGATTCTCGACGCGCTGGCGAGCGACGATGCCACCTTTCGCGCGCGCGTGCGGCCGCTGCTCTCGCGCGGTTCGTTCGAGGCGCACCCCGAGTCGAGCATCGTGGACACCGTGCGCGCGGCGGCAACGAGCGTGCTCGGCGCAGCGCCCAAAGTCATCGGCGAGCCGTACTGGATGGACGCCGCGCTGCTCGCCGATGCGGGGATCGAGACTGTCGTGATCGGGCCCACCGGCGCCGGTGCGCACGCGGCCAGGGAATGGGTGGATCTCGCTTCCGTCGAGAGCGTGGCGGACATTCTCGCACGCTCGGCCGTGCGCTTTTGCGGCTGACGACGCGGATTGCGGTGATGGAGAGATAAGGGGCAGACGAGCTCGCGCTCGCTGCCCCTTTTCTCGTCGCGCTGTGTGTTGGAGACGCTCGCGCTACTCCGCCATTCCGTCGAGCAGCCGCTGTGCCGCCAGCATGTGCGCCTGGAACGCCGGTCCGACTTTCACCTCGAGCGCCTTGAGCTCCGCGTTCTGCGTCGCGGGAATGAACGAGTTGGTGATCGCATCGATAACCGCCTTGTGGTAGGCCACTTCGTGCGTGAGATAGGCGCGGTCGAAGGCCTTTCCGCTCGTGCTCTGGAGCGTCTTCATCGCCTGCTCGTGATCGGTGGCGAGCGCGAAGTCCTTGGGCGGCGTGGGCGTGACGCTGAGCTTCTTCACGAGATCGCGCCCCTGCTGGCGCACGGCCTTGTGATCGCGCGAGAACATCGCCGCCAGATCGCGCACTTCCCTGGTCGATCCCTTCTTGATGGCGATGTCGCTCGTTTCGATATCCCACGTGTTCGCGGCATCGAAGATCGCGCAGATGGTCGGATCGTCGACGGCGGCACCGCTGGCGCGCGCGTTCGCCGCGGAGGGCGCGAGCATCAGAGCGCTCAGGGCGATTGCACCAGCTAGATGAGTCACACGCATAATGGTCGGCTCCGGAATACGGGTTCGCGCGGGGAGATCGCCGCCATTTGGGGCGCATCCTCCGACGCTGGGTCCAAATAGCGGCGGCGGACGCAAATAGTCAAGTAATTTCTTGACTTATTAAATCAGGCGTGTAACCTGAGAACATCGGAACGGGGCGGCGCCCGAGTTGAGGCGCCCGCTCGGAAATCGTTGCATCTTTGCAGCAGCCAACGACCGTAGAGCGACGGGGGAGATCGCATGAGCATGTGGGAGCGCGAGTACGGCGGGACGACGCGAGGGCGCGTCGTTACCCTATTGCGAGGCGGGAATCGCAGCGTGGACCAGCTCGCCGCCGAGCTTGGTCTCACGGACAACGCCGTCCGGGCGCATCTCGTCATCCTCGAGCGCGAACAGATCATCCACTCCATTGGTGTCCGCCGCGAGGGTGGCGTGGGAAAGCCCGCGGCGATCTACGCCATCGCGCCTGGCGCGCAACCGCTCTTCTCGCGAGCGTATTCGCCGCTGTTGTCAGCGTTGCTTACCGTTCTGCGAACGCACGAAAGACCCGCTGTCGTGCGCCGACTACTGATGCGAGCGGGACGACGGATGGCGCCACGAAACCGCGCGACCGGCTCGCTCGAGGCGCGCGTGCGCGCCGGCTCGAATCTGCTCAATGAGCTCGGCGGATCCACCGACGTGACGCGCGAGGCGAACGCATTCGTCATTCGCGGACATGGATGTCCCCTCTCCGAAGCCGTCGTTGCGTGTCCGGAGACGTGCCGCGCCGTGGAGCAGATGCTCACCGAAGTGACGGGAACGTCCGTTGTCGAGTCGTGCGAGCGCGACGGGCCTCCGAATTGCCACTTTCGAGTGCCGACGCCGGGATAGTTCGCGGCGCGAGCACTCGACGAGGTTGGCAATAGCGATGGAAAGGCCCTGGTGTGTAACAGCAGCTCGCTGGTTTGCGATGCGCACGGTCGTTCCGCTCTTCGTGCTCGCGGTCGCCGGCGCGTGCTCGCAGCTCGTGTTTCTCAAACCCCCGTCGGTGCCGCGCAAGAGGGGCTCGAGCTCCACCGTGCACGGGTCCGCCTTCGCCTCCGAGAGCGCACCGCCGCGCGCGTCCGTGAACGAAAATACCGATTGGCCGATGTACAATCGGGGCTACGACGGAACGCGCTTTTCGCCACTCGCGCAGATCACCGCCGCCAACGTCTCGTCGCTCGTACCCGCGTGCACATTTCCGCTCGGCGTCAAGGCCAATATGCAAACGGGGCTCGTCGCGGTCGACGGCACGCTCTACTTCACGACTGCAACCGATACCTACGCCATCGATGCGGCGACATGCGCGCTGCGCTGGCGGCACGGCTACGACTACGATCCGAAGCCGCCGTTCGATCCGAACAAGGTGAATCGCGGCGTGGCCTATCTCGCGGGCCCCGATGGCGCGCGACTCTTTCGCGGAGCGAACGATGGGCGCGTGATGGCGCTCGACGCCGGCACGGGTGAGGAGCTGTGGAGCGCCGTTGCGGGTGATCCGTCGAAGGGCGAGACGTTTCCCGCGGCGCCGATCGCCTGGAACGGGATGGTGTTCATGGGCAACGCCGGGGGCGACAACTTCGCCGTGAAAGGCCGGTTGATGGCGTTCGACGCGAAGACCGTGGACGCATCTGGAGCTTTTATCTCGTTCCGGAAAATGGGAAAGCGGCGCAGACGTGGCCGCCCGGCACGGAGCGCTTTCCAAAAGTCGGCGGCGCATCCTGGACATCATACGCGCTCGATACGGCCGCCGGCGTTGTGTACACACCGACGGGAAATGCCGCGCCCGATTTCATCGAGGAGGTGCGCCCCGGGCGCAATCTCTACACGTACTCAGTGGTCGGGCTCAACACGCACGAAGGAACTCTGAACACGTTCTATCAGCTGCTCGAGAAGGACTATCACGACTGGGACGTCGCGGCGGCGCCTTCGCTGATCACGACCGGTGGCGGGCAGCATCTCGTCGTCGCCGCAGGAAAGGACGGCCACGTCTACGGCACCGATCGCGCGAGTGGCCGACGGATTTATGCGACCGCCGTATCCACCATCGAGAACATCGACGCACCGCTCACAGGCAAGGGCGCGCGCTTCTGCCCGGGCGTGAATGGCGGCATCGAGTGGAACGGCCCGTCGTACTCCCCTCGCACGAATCTCCTCTACGTCGGCTCGGTAGACTGGTGCACCACGCTCGCGACGCATTCCGCGGACCAGCCGGGGAAGCTCAAAGGGAAGGAGGCGCTTCCGTGGACCGGCTCCAACGCGCTGCGCGCGCCCTTCGGCGCGAACGACTCCACTCGGCGCGGATGGCTCACCGCCCTCGACGCCGACAACGGAACGATCAAGTGGCGCTATGCCTCGCCGACGCCGATCATCGCCGGTGTGACGGCGACGGCGGGCGACGTCGTGTTCACCGGAGATCTGAAGGGAGACATCCTCGCCTTCGATGCGAAAGATGGTCGCGAGCTATGGCGCTATTCCGCGGGCGAGCCGATCGGCGGCGGCGTCATCACCTACCAGGTAGGTGGAACGGAATATCTCGCGGTGGCCGTGGGGATCAACTCGCCCGTGGGTTGGAAGATCGAGAGCCCGCCGGCGAAAGTGCTGGTGTTCAAGCTGCGCTAGCTGATGCGCGTGGGCGCCGCCGCAGCGAGCTTGTCGCGATCGGGATGGTCGTGCAACGCGCGCCAACCGGGATGGGTGAGGACACCCCATGCGCTCATCTCGTGCGATTCGAGCGCCTCCATCGAGAGTCGAAACGCCTTGTCGCGATCCCCGAGTGAGAGAAAGGCACGTGCGAGCAGAGCGCGGGGTACATGGCGCGTCTGATTGGGGCGCGTCAGCTCGTCCAGCAGCGCTCGCGACCGCTCGACCTGACCGTCTTCGGCGTACGCAAAAGCAAGTGAGCAGAGCCACCACGGATTGCGTTGCACGGCCGCGATCGCGCTTTCAATCGACAGCACGGCAGCACCGGTGTCGCCGAGGCCTAGCTGACACCAGCCGAGAACCCACAGCGTGGTGGGACGACCGGGGTCGAGCTCGAGCACCCCTTCGAGAATGCGGATTGCCTCTTCGTGCCGGCCCGCGAGGTGATACACGAAGGCCGCGCCGGTATTCACGACCGGAGACAGTGGCTCCAGCGACATTCCTCGCGTCGCAGCAGCGATCCCTGTGCTGATCTGGCCGCGTTGCACGAGCAGTTGACCCATCCACACCGAGGCCATGACCAGGCGCGGATCGAGTTGCAGTGCACGTCGAAAATGTCGTTCCGAGCGGTCGAGATCCCATCCGAACCACAGCTCGTACGTCGCGACCGATACGTGCGCCTCTCCCAGAGACGGATCCAGCGCAAGCGCGCGCTCGCTCGCCTCGAACATGCGCGACCGCGCCTCAGTCGGGGGCAGCGCCATGAAGAGCGCGAGTATGCCACACGAGTCGGCTATCCCGCAGTACGCGAGTGCGTATGCCGGGTCGAGCTCGATCGCCTTCTTGTAGCATTCCAGACTCCGCCACAGCCCCGGCTCGGTGCGAGAGTTGAAGAAGTGCCGTCCCTTGAGGTACAGCGTGTACGCGGCAACATCCGACGTGTGCCGCAGCCGGGAATCGACTTGCGAGTCACCCATGAGCGGAAGTCGAAGCGCCTCGACTATCGCAATCGTGATCTCATCCTGAATGTCGAAGATGTCCGCTGACTCGCGATCGAAGCGCTCCGACCAGAGCGCGGTAGCGTCGACTGCGCGTACCAGCTCGGCGCCGATGCGCAGACGATTCTCCGACTTGCGCACGTTACCCGTGAGCAGTGTCTCCACCCGTAAACGCGCACCGATCACCTGCGGATCGAGCGTGGTGCCCCGAAACGCGAAGCTCGAAGCGCGGGCAGCCACGCGAAGACCGGGCAGACGCGCAAGTGCGGTCATCAGCTCTTCAGTGATGCCGTCCGAGAGATAGTCGTTGTTGCGATCCGCGCTCATGTTCGCGAACGGCAGCACTCCGATGGACACTCGATGAGTCGCGACGGGGTGCGGACCGACCGACGGATCGCTGCGCGCGAGCGCATCGAGTGCAGCGAGCATGTCGGCTGCGCATGCGGGCCGGTGCGCTGGATCCTTCTCCAGGCACTGAATGATCAGACGTTCGAGTCCGATCGGCACGTCCGGACGCGCATCGAACAGTGAGGGCGGACGGTCGATGAGGTGCGCCACGAGCAGCGATGCGGCCGGTCCGATTCCGAATGGCGGCGCACCAGTGAGCGCTTCGTATGCTGTTGCGCCAAACGCGTAAATGTCCGCTCGATGATCGACCGATTCGCAGGCGATCTGTTCGGGAGCCATGTATGCCGGTGTGCCGAGCGACGTGCCCTGTTGCGTGAGAATGGACGACCGCGCGGAGGGCGTGCACGATTCGGCGAGTGCCTTCGCGATGCCGAAGTCCGTGACGATCGCCGATCCACCGCTGAGCATCACATTGTCCGGCTTGATGTCGCGATGCACGACACCTCGCTCGTGGGCGAACACCAGCGCCCTGGCAACGTCGCGCATCATGTCGATGCAGTCGCCGATCGAGAGGGGACCCCGTTGCAGGCGATTCCGCAGTGATTCGCCCTCGATGAACGGCATCGTGTAGAAGGGCAGCACACCGCAGAGGCCTGCGGAGAGAATGGCTACGATGTGCGGATGGTGAAGACGGGCTGCGAGGTGAATCTCGCGCTGAAAGCGTTCGACATTCAGCTCGCCATCGAGATCTGGGGAAAGCACCTTGATGACCACTCGACGCTTGAGCGCAGTCTCGGTTGCCTCAAAGACGCAGGACATGCCACCGCCGCCAAGCTCGCGCGTGATCTCAAACACTCCAGCCAGACACTGCTGAAGCTCGTCGCGCAAAGCAGAGCGCATGGTCCTCCCGTGACACGCGTGGGACGACCAGTCTGCGTCGAGCACCAGCTACTGGCAGTGACTATCGTCCTCTTCGAGTCTGCTACCTTCGTGCGAATCGCGCTAGTCCCTGACTCTGCGAGGAACGATACGCCGTGCCGGGGGGCGCTCCGACCGCCGCAACGCGGAGCGGAACAGCACGCTCACGAGCCGCTTCGCACGCCGATCACGCCGCGGGCCAGCATGAAGCCGCAGAACGTCGCGAGCAGCGAGAGCACGACGCTGCCGATCGAGTAGAGCGCGGCGCGCGCGTAGTATCCCGTTTCCAGCAGCACCGCGGTCTCGAAGCTGTACGACGAGAACGTCGTGTAGCCACCGCAGAAGCCAGTCGTGAGCAGGAGCCGAAGCTCGAGCGACATGCCCGGCGTCGCGACCGCGTAGCGGACGACGAAGCCGAGGAGCAGACTGCCGGTGATGTTGATGAGCAGCGTGCCCCACGGAAAGTCCGCGCCGAAGCGCTGCTGCATCGCCAAAGTGAGATAGAATCGCGACACGCCGCCCGCGGCAGCTCCGATGGCCACCGCCCAGAACACTTTCATCGACCGACTGCCGCGCTCACGTCCGGGCCGCCGCGGCGTTGTGCCGCATCACGTGGCTCGCGATCACGATGTCCTGCACCGCCACTCCCGTCAGATCCGCGATCGAGATCTCCTCCTCACTCGTGCGCCCGAGCGCGGGATTCGCGAGCACGGATCCGAGCTCGCGCACCCGATGGAGCGTGATGTCCCCCGAGGCGAGCGCCGGCGCGAGATCGCCGTGGTCTGCGCACTGCGCGATGCTGTCCGCTACCACCACCTCCGCTCGCGCAAACAGCGCCGTGTCGAGCTCCTGCTTGCCAGGGGCATCCGCGCCCACCGCGGTGACGTGCGTGCCCGGCTGCACCGCCGCTGCGCGAAAGTGCGCCGCGCGCGACGCCGTGGTTGTCACGATCACCTGGGAGCTTTCGGCCACCTCCTCCGCACTCGCGCAAAGATGCACCCGATAGCCTGCCAGCTCGAGATACGCCGCGCATGACTGGGCGCGCTCCGCCGAGCGGCCGTAGAGCGCGATCTCGCGGCACTCGGTCACGTGCTTGAGCATCAGCGGTTGGAGCCGCGCCTGCACACCCGTGCCGATGATGCCGATGCGCGCAACGGATTTGGGCGCAAGCGCGCGTGCGGCGACTGCGCCCGCGACGGCCGTTCGCAAGTCGGTGAGTCTCGAGCGGTCGAGCAGCACGGCGAGCAGAAATCCAGTGTGGCTGCTGAACACGAGCATGCACCCGTCGCCCGTGGGCAGGCCGCGCTCCGAGTTCTGCGGAAATCCCGCGGCGACCTTGATGACGAACACGTCGCCACCCTTCACGTAGCCGTACTTCAGATGCACGTCGCCCGTGGGCTCGGTGAAGCCGAGATAGCCCACGGGCGGCACGACCACGCGGCCGGCTGTGTAATCGATGAATCCCTGCGCGATCTCCTCGATGAGCTCGGGAACGCGCACCGCGAGCTCGCATTCCTCCGCGCTCACGACGAGTGGCTGCGGCAGCACGTCGGCCACTCGGCTTACTCCGTTTCTTCGCGGAGCGTGCGCGAGCTAGACGCCCGCGCCGACCAGCGGCGCCAGCCCCGTGCGCAAGCGGGCGAGCCCCGCCTGCAGATACTCCGGCTTCGCACCCAGCCACACGCGCATGTAATTCTCCAGCCCGAAATGCAGGCCGGGCACGATCAGCGTCGACTGCTCCTTCAGGATGCGCTCGGCCAGCGGAATGCTCGCCGCGTCCGAGTTGTACTTCATGAACACGATGGCGCCCGCGGTCGGCGGCGTGAAGTCGAAGAAGTCTCCGAACTCCGCGGCCCACGCCTGCAGCGTCGGCAGGTTCTCGCGCAGCACTCCGCGCGTGCGTGCGTAGAGCTGCGTGCGAACCTCCGGACTCACCGCCACCCGCGCGATGTGATCGGAAATCTTGTTGGGGCAGATCGTGATGTAGTCGTGCTGCGTCCAGCACGAGGCGATGAGCTCCGGAGGGCCGACCATCCAGCCGATGCGCACGCCTGGAATGCCGTACGCCTTCGACAGCCCGCTCGTCACGATGACGCGATCGCTCATCCCCCAGAAGCTCGGCGTGCGCTCGCCCTCGATTTCGGCGCCCTGATACACCTCATCGGCGATCAGATATGCGCCCATCTGATCGATGCGCTTGACGATACGCTCCATCGCCTTGCGCGAGAGCACCGCGCCCGTGGGGTTGTTCGGGTTCGTGATGTAGACGAAGCGCGTCTTCGGCGTGACGGCCTTCTCGAACGCCTCCCAATCCACTTCCCAGGTGCCGTCCACGCGCTCGAGCTCGAAGCGCTCGACGGTTGCGCCGAGGCTGCGCGGCACGCCCCAGAGCTGGAGATAGTTCGGAACCTGCAGGGCCACGACATCGCCTGAGCGCAGCAGCGTCAACGCGAGAATGTAGTTCGCCTCCGAGGTTCCGTTCGTGACCTCGACGTGATTGATCGTCGACCCCGGATACATCGCGGCGATGCGCTCGCGCAGCTCGATGGTTCCGTTCGACTGGCTGTAGCCGAGCGGGGAATCCATGAGGGCGTCGAGATCGAAGCCGAAATTGACCATCTCTCGGAGCGTCACGGGGCGCACACCGGATTCGCTCAGATCGTAGTCGACGAAGTTTTCGTACGTCGACTGCATGCGTTCCATCAGGAAGGTTTCAATCATTCCTCAATGTGCAGCGCCGGCGCCTGCCGATCAATACTCTGGCGGCGAAGATGGGAGGCGAAGAACGCGTGCCTCGTGCTACAACCGTGCGTGCGCCCGCACGGGAAACGATCCCATCCCGCTGATCTTCGGGGGGACGGCCGAAAAGCGAAAGCCGCTGAGCGGGAGAGCGCCGAGGTTCGTCATGTGCTCGACGATCGGAATACCGGCGCGCAGAAGCGTCGTATGGACTGGACGAGCACCGGTGCTCGTGTCGTCGATATTGTGCGAGTCGATGCCTACGAGGGTCGCACCCGCATCGCGCAGGTAGATCGCGGCCTGCTCGGTCAGGAAGGGATATCCCTCGAAGTACTGATCGGTGCGCCAATGCCTGTCCCACCCGGTGTGGACGAGCACTGCGCGGCCGCGCACCTCGACTGCACCGAAGCGCGCCCGGTCTATGGCGCGACTCTCCAGCGAGGCAACGCGAACGACTACACCCGGCAGATCGGAGCACGACTCGAGCGCGAGGCCGTCGAGATCGAATCCATCGGCGTAGCGATGAAAGGGCGTGTCGAGATACGTGCCGGTGTTCGCCACCATATCGATGCGGCCGATCTGAAACTCCGTTCCGGGCGCGTAGATGCTGCGCGACTGCTCTCGCGACAGGTGATCGCAGATCAGCGGCGCGGGCAATCCCTTGTAGGTGATCATCCCGCTCTCGATCGTGTGACTGAGATCGATGAATCGTACGGCATCGCTGGTCGGCACGTGCCCCATGCTCCTTTCGCGAGTATCCAACGGTGGTCGAAGGTGCGTCTGCACCGCGCGCACTGCAACCTCGCGAGTTGCAGCGGCCACTGTGCAGGAGCATCGTACTCGCACCATCTTTGGATCTGTCTGCTTCCACGAGTGATCGATGGCCGGCGAGACCTATCGGCGACCCAGGGATGACGTTCACCCCCCGCGCGACTTTCCGGGATATCGCGGCACGGCGCTGCGCCATCCCCGGCAGCCGCTCGTGCTCATTCCGCAGACGCTGTCGGAGCTCACGGGGCCCGTGTACGGACACGCGTCCGTCACGGAGGCCGATCGCGATCTCACCAACCGCGGTGGCGGCGAGCCGATCGGCGAGCGCATCATCGTCGAGGGACGCGTGATCGATGAGGATGGCCGCCCCGTGCGCGAATCGCTCGTGGAGCTGTGGCAGGCGAACGCCGCCGGTCGCTACGCGCATCGCGTCGACCAGCACAATGCGCCGCTCGATCCGAACTTCACCGGCGCGGGACGCGCGATCACCGATGCCGAGGGACGATATCGTTTCGTCACCATCAAGCCGGGCGCGTATCCGTGGCTCAACCACTCGAATGCGTGGCGGCCCGCGCACATTCACTTGTCGCTGTGGGGCCCGAGCTTCCTCACGCGGCTCGTCACGCAGATGTACTTTCCTGGCGATCCGCTGCTCGCGCTCGACCCGATCTACAACAGCGTTCCCGATCCGCGTGGTCGTGAGCGCCTGATCTCGAGCTTCGATCTCTCGCTCACGCAGCCCGAGTTCGCGCTCGGCTATCGTTTCGACATCGTGCTCCGTGGCCGCCACGCAACTCCAATGGAAGC
>JAQBQC010000213.1 GCA_028287205.1 Gemmatimonadota bacterium | reverse complement strand
CAGCTGCAGGAAGCGGGAATACTCGGACCGGCGGATGGATCCAAAGCGCGTGATGTGCTCGTAGGACTCGACGACATCGATCGTATTTGCGGTCCCGCGAGCTAGTGCGCAGGAGCCGCGCGGATCGACACCTTGCGGAGGAAATCGTGAAGGCACTGCGTCATTCTGCTGTTGGAACTTCGCTGCTCTGCGCCGGCGTGTTGTCGGCATGCTCGAATAACCCGAAGCCGGCAGCGGCGGCAGTGCCGTCGACATCGACCGGTGATGCTGCCGTTGTCGCGTCGTCGCCCGCGTCATCGAACCCGGTGCTCGTGTCGCCGGCGAACGTGACGCTCAAGCCATCCAGGATCACGTACGTCGCGCGTATTTTTTCGCAGGGGCAGGCGCACAAGCTCGGGTTCCGCACGTTGGCGCTCTCGGAGGCCAGCTACGAGGGTGCGACCGTGTGGCTGCTCGTCGAATCGCGCAAGATGAACACGGTGGAGCTGGCGGAATCGCTGTACGTGTCGAAGGCGACGCTCGCGCCGGTGCACCGCGTGGTGCACACGGCCGACACGGATATCACGACGCACTACACGCGCGACAGCATCCTGACGACCTTCGAGGGAGACAGCGGTGGCGGTGTGCGCGTGGCGGTGCCCAACGAGCCCAACCTGGTCGGCAACATCTATTGGATCGAGCCGCTGCTGGCGTCGGTGCCGCTCGCGGAAGGATGGAAGGGGAGCGCAACGACGATGTTCGTCGGTCCGCGCGATCATGCCAAGGTCGTGATGAAGCTTGCCGTGATCGGACAGGACAGCGTGCTCGCGCCGGACGGCAACTTCGACTGCTGGAAGCTGGCGCTGCAGGTGGGCGAGACAGAGGAGCACCTGTGGGTGCGCAAGAGCGATCGCGTGGTGATCAAGGAAGACACGCCGATCGCTGGCATTGCGGCGGCGAAGGTCGAGCTGCTGATCGCGCAGGGGCAGGCGCCGAAGCAGTGAGCCAGTAACTCCAAGCCCGCCGCGATGCGCGGCCGAGCTTGGCCGGGAAATCCTTTGATGCGGGCGTGCTCTCGGGCGCCCGCATCTTTGCGTTCATGACGGCGGCGTCTCAGGTGCTGGGTGAGGAAGGGGAGCGAATCGCGGAGGCGTGGCTCGCGCAGCGGGGGTGGCGAATCCTCGATCGGCGCTTCCGGAGCGGGCATCGGGACCTGGACTTGGTAGCGGAGCGGGCGGGCGTGGTGGCGTTCGTGGAGGTCAAGGCACGTCGGGGCAAGAGCTTTGGGCACCCGGTGGAGGCCGTGAACTGGCGAAAGCAGCGGGAGCTGACGCGGTCGGCGTCGGTGTGGATCGCGCGGTTCGGGAGGGAGAAACAGGTGTTTCGATTCGACGTCGTCGGGGTATTGATGGATGAGTCTGGTGCCCGGATCCGGCACGTCGAGAACGCTTTCAGCGCGAAAGGAGGCGGTTGACAGAGGGGCAGGGCTTTCGTATTTTGTTCGGGGGGTGGGAATAGGTAGCCCCGGCGGTAGATTTTCTATCGCCAGGCCAGATTCGGTAGTCTCACGATATCACCAGGTTGGGTGACCGCATGGCTGTCTCCACAGGACAGGAAGAAAAGAAGAAAGCGCTGAATCTGGCGATTGCGCAAATCGAGAAGAGCTGCGGCAAAGGGTCCATCATGAAGATGGGTGCCGATTCTGCGAAGGTGCGGATCGATGTGATCCCCACGGGCGCCATCAATCTCGATGCAGCGATCGGTGTCGGCGGAATTCCGCGCGGCCGCGTCACCGAGATCTACGGTCCGGAGTCCAGCGGCAAGACGACGCTCTGCTTGCACGTCGTTGCGAATGCGCAGCGCGCGGGCGGTGTCGCCGCCTACATCGATGCCGAGCACGCGCTCGACACCGACTACGCGCAAAAGCTCGGTGTGGACATCGAGAACCTCCTCGTCTCGCAGCCGGACACCGGCGAGCAGGCGCTGGAGATCTGCGAGATCCTCGTTCGCTCGGGTGCTGTCGACATCGTGGTCATCGACTCCGTTGCCGCGCTGGTGCCAAAGGCGGAGATCGAAGGTGAGATGGGCGACTCGCACGTTGGCCTGCAGGCGCGCCTCATGAGTCAGGCGCTTCGCAAGCTCACTGGCGCGATCGCGCGCTCGAAGACGTCGGTGGTGTTCATCAACCAGCTTCGCGAAAAGATCGGCGTCATGTTCGGCAACCCCGAGACGACCACGGGTGGAAAGGCGCTCAAGTTCTACGCGTCGGTTCGTCTCGACATTCGCCGCATTGGCCCGGTCAAGGAAAAGGAAGACGTCATTGGCTCGCACGTGCGCGTGAAGGTCGTGAAGAACAAGGTCGCGCCGCCGTTCAAGCAGGCCGAGTTCGATATCATGTACGCGGAAGGGATCAGTCACACCTCGCTGTTGGTGGACATCGGCTCCGAGGCCGGGATCATCGAGAAGTCCGGCGCCTGGTACAGCTACAAGGGCCAGCGCATCGGGCAGGGGCGTGAGAACGCGAAGATGTTCCTGAAGGACAACAACAGCATGATGCTCGAGATCGAGGAGCAGGTGAAAGTCGTGCTGGGTATCAAGACTTCCGAGCTGGTCGCGGAAGAGGTCGAGAGCGACGAGTAGCAGGCGCACGTCGGCGAAATCGTGCCGAAGGGCGAGGTGGAGTGGCGAAGGCACCCGGAAACTGTCTTCGTCGCACCCTTCCCCTTCGGCACTTCGTGCATCTGGGAGCATCGTGATCTCCATCTTCGATCAGGCAGCTGAATGACAGAGCCATCCTCGCTGTCACTCGCGCTCGGCGACCTCTCCGCCGTGCCCCACGCGCATGAGGCCCTCGGGCACATCACCGCGATCACCTCGAGCGCCAGGCACGCCGGCCGCTTCGAGATCCTGGTCGATGGCGAGGTCGTCGCCACACTCTCCCTCGACGCCATCGAGCGGCTCGGCGTTCGCATCGGCGTCGCGTACACCGAATCCCTCGCAAACCGCGTCACCGTCGAAGCGGCGGCGCTCCACACCTTCGATCGCGCGCTCGCGATGCTGGCTGCCCGCCCGCGCGCCGCTCGCGATCTGGAGCGCATGCTCGTGCGGAAGGGCGAGCCGGCCGAGCACGTCGCGGCCGCGGTCGAGCGCCTCATCTCGCTCGGCATTCTCGACGACGCGCAGTTCGCGCGACAGTTCATTCGCGCCAAGATCTCCGGCGCGGGACTCTCGCGGCGCCGCCTCCAGTCGGAGCTCTGGCGCCGCGGCGTCGCGCGCGACGTCATCGATGCCGCGCTCGCGGAAGTGCTGGTGGAGGATGAGGTGGACGAAGATGCGCAGATTGCGCAGGTTGCCGCGAAGAAGCTGCGCACCTTGCGCTCGGCGGATCCGGCCGCGGCGCGCCGCCGCCTGTACGCGTTCCTCGCGCGCCGGGGTTATGACGGCTCGGCCATCCGGCGCGTGATGGACGCGCTGCCAGCGAACGGCGAGGACGAGCCGCTCGAGTAGGCCGTGCCCCGTCCCCTGGGGCGCGGTATATTGCGAGCCTTATGCGCGCATCCGAGATTCGCCGCCGTTTTCTTTCGTACTTCGAGCGCAACGGGCACGCGGTCCGTCCCAGCTCGCCGCTCGTCCCCGCGGATGATCCGACGCTCCTCTTCACCAATGCCGGCATGGTGCAGTTCAAGCGCATCTTCCTCGGCCAGGAGCGCGCGGCGTTCGGCGTGCGCGCGACCACCGCGCAGAAGTGCGTGCGCGCAGGGGGCAAGCACAACGATCTCGAGCAGGTCGGGCACACGGCGCGGCACCACACCTTCTTCGAGATGCTCGGCAACTTCTCCTTCGGCGACTACTTCAAGCGCGACGCCATCCGCTTCGCGTGGGAGTTCGTAACCGAGGAGTTGGGCATCCCCAAGGAGCATCTGCGCGTCACGGTCTACGAATCGGACGACGAGGCGCGCGCTCTCTGGAAGGAGCTCTGCGGAATTTCCGACAGCCGCATCTACGGGCTCGGCGAGCGCGACAACTTCTGGCAGATGGCGGACACCGGTCCGTGTGGCCCGTGCACGGAGATCTACGTCGATCTCGCGCACGTCGCGGGCGATTGGGCGTTTCCCGAAGGCGCGACGGGCGAATGGACGGATGTGAAGCGCACAGAGTTTTCGCGCGACGCGTTCGTCGAAGGCGCGGAAGCCGGACGCTTTCTCGAGATCTGGAATCTCGTGTTCATGCAGTTCGACCGGCAGCCGGATGGCGAGCTGCGGCCGCTTCCCAAGCCGTCCGTCGATACCGGCGCGGGGCTCGAGCGCATTGCCGCGGTGTTGCAGGGCGTGACGAACAACTACCACACCGATCTCTTCGTCCCGTTGATCGCAAAGGCGGAATCGGTGCTCGGCATGTCGTACGATGATCGACCGGGCGCAGATGTCGGCTCAGCGGTGTGGCCCGCAGTTCCCCCAAAGGGCAATCGGCCGCCGACGTACGATGCGGTGTCCTTCCGCGTTCTCGCCGATCACGCGCGCGCCATAGCGTTTCTCATCGCCGACGGCGTGTTCCCGTCGAACGAAGGACGGGGCTACGTGCTTCGTCGCATCCTGCGGCGCGGCGTGCGGCACGCGTGGCTCCTCGGCCGTCGCGAGCCGACGCTCGACCAGCTCGTGAGCGTTGTCGTGGATGAGATGCAGGACGTCTATCCCGAGCTCACGCAGCGCCGCACGCTCATCGTCGACACGACGCGTGCGGAGGAGGAGCGCTTCCTGGCGACGATCGAGGAAGGGATGCTGCGCTTCGACCAGCTCGCGCCCGTGAGCTCCACGCAGGGGTCGACCGCGATCCGCGGCACGATCAGCGGCAGCGATGCGTTCCGGCTGTATGACACGTTCGGCTTTCCGATCGATCTCACGGAGTTGATGGCGCACGAGCGCGGCTACACCGTCGACATCGCCGGCTTCGAAGAGGCGCTGCAGGCGCAGCGCTCGCAGTCGCGCGAAGAGCGCAAGGGTCGCGACATCGGCGTGGCCG
>JAQBQC010000143.1 GCA_028287205.1 Gemmatimonadota bacterium | reverse complement strand
TCTTCCCGGCGCCGTTGGGGCCAAGCAGGGCGAGCACGCCGGTGCCGAGTGCGAGCGAGACATCGTTCACGGCAACGACGCCGTTGCGGAAGCGCTTCGAAACGCCTTCGAGCGTCAGGGCAACCGTAGCTGGAGATGCGGTAGGCATGCTCCCCATACTCGGAGGCGAGTCGTTCGGTTTCAACTCGCGACGCTCAGCGAGGATCGAACGTCGCCTCATCGCGGTACTTCGCCTGGTCGAGCCCCTTGATCGCATCGCGCCCGACGATCTGATGAAACGTCGCCCCCGACAGCTCGGCCAGCGACACATCGGTGCCGGTGAGATTCGCCCCAGTGAGATTGGCCCGCGTCAGCTTGGCCTTGCGCAGGTTGGCGCCGGTGAGATCGGCGCCGCTGAAGTCCGCGGCCGAGAGATCGGAGCGCATCACGCCCATCGGCTGGTTGCGCGGATCGGCGCCGAGATCGGCGTGGTCGAGCTTCGCGCGAACGAAGATCGCGCCGGTCGCCAGCCCGATGATCCGTACGCGCGAGAGATCCGCATCGGTGAAGTTCACGCCGGGCATGATCACCGCGTACATGCTCGCGCCGCGCAGCGTCGCGTGCGTGAAGTCCGTGCTGCGCATCGTGCTCACGTCCAGCGTCGCTCCGGAGAGATCGGCTCCGCGCGCGGCGGCGCCATCGAAGTTCACGGCGAACATCTTTGCGTTCATCATCTTCGTGCCGGTCAGCTTCGCGTGCGAGAGATTCGCCCGCTTGAAGTCGAGGCTCGAGAGATCGAGGCCGGACAGATCCTCTCCCGCGAAGCTGGCGGGATGATCGACGGACGATGAGTCGAGCCGCGCGACCACCTGCGCGCGTGTGAGCGGGGCGATGCTCGAGGCGGGAGCGGAACCCGCCTGCGGAGCTGCGAATGTCGCGAAGCTCCTCACCGGGAGCGCCGAGTGATGCTCCGCCACCGTGCTCGCGCGAGTGCCGAGACTCGGTATCCCGATCACCGCCATCGCGAGGATCGCCGTCGTCGCCCCGCTGCCATCGCGCATCACTGCTTCGGCGCGAGCGCGATGCTGAGTGGCGCGCCGGGGCGCGACAGCGCACGATGCGCCGCCGCACTGTCGGGCTGGCCCCACCGATCGAATACGTCAGCCAACGTCGCCTCCGTCCGCCGGTACGTGTAGAGGTTGGGATGCGGCCTCGATCGCAATGTATCGAGCGTTGCGGCGAGCCGCGCGACGGCAGCTTCGGGCTGGCGCCGATCGCGCAGCACGAGCGCCTCCACGCGAGCGAGGGCGGACCAGCGGGCATCGCCCGGCGGCAGCGTCTCCTTCCAGAGCGCGCGGGCGCTGTCGGCGAGCGGGGCGGCCTTCGCATCGTCGCCCGCACGCGCAGCCAGCTCCGCTCGGCTGGCGAGCACCGTGCCGCGTCCGATGCGCTGAAACTGAATCGGCTGCGTGGCCGCGAGCATGACGTACGCCTGCCGCATCAGCGAGTCCGCGACCGCGCCGTGGCCCATCATCGCCTGCGCGGCCGCGAGGTAGGACAGCGCGGATGCCATCGTCTCGGAGTCGAGCGCCGGAGCCGACGCGAGTTGCGCCAGCTCCTTCCGAAACACGGACGACGCCTCTTCGTTGCGACCCTGCCGTCGCAGCGATTCTCCAAGCAGGATGAGCGCTGGTGTCCCCGGCATGTTCGTCGGATGCTGTTCCTGGAGTGCGACCAGCTCACGAAAGATGCGCTCGGCCTCCGCATACTTCTCGCTGCCCATGAGGGCGCCGCCCAGCATGGCCGTTGCTTCCTGATCCACCACGCCAGGTGTGAGATGCGCGCGAATGGCCCGCGCCTCGATTCCCGCGGACTCAGCGCCCGAATACTGCTGCACTCGTCCGAGCAGTCGCCCGAGTGTCTCGATCCGGGTCGCAAGATCGGCCGAGTCCCGTCCGTATTCGCGCTGGCTCAGAACTGCCTGGCGCAGCAGGCGCTCTGCTCGCGCCAAGTCGCCATTGCTGAGGTAGATCTGGCCGAGCGCGGATTGCATTGTGGCGCGCACGTTGGGCTGCTTCGCGTACTGTCGTGCGATCGCAGGCTCGGCGTGATCGAGGACGTCTGCCACCGACAACGGATGGCCGAGCGAGTCCGTCAGCTGCCCGAGCAGCGACCAGAGCGTATGCGTGACGGCGCTCGCCTGATCGCGCTGAGCCGCGGTCCGTTCGGCTTCGCGCTTCAAATTCGCATTCTGGCTTCGCGCGATGACTCCAAACGCGAGGAGGCCCATGGCAATGAACGTCGCCGTGATCACCATCGCGCGTCGCCGGCGAAGGAATTTCCTCGTGCGATAGATTGTGCTGTCCGCGCGCGCGAGCACGGGACGCTGTTCAAGGTGCCGTCGCACATCGTCGCCGAGTCGGTCCACCGATGCATATCGCCGCTCGGGCTCTCGCCGAAGCGCCATGAGCGCGATGGTGTCGAGATCACCGCGTAACGCGCGGCCATCGGTGACGACCGCGGAGGGCGCCCGTGGCTCGGACTCGCGAACGATGCGCGCCCAGTCTGCCGGATTCGTGCGCATCAGATTGAGCGGACGCTCGCCCGTGAGCAGCTCGTAGAGCACGACGCCCAGCGCGTACACGTCTGCGGACGTGGTGACCGGCTCACCGAGTATCTGCTCGGGGCTCGCGTACTCTGGTGTGAACGGCTGGAAGCCGGTTCGCGTGATCGGCGCGTCGCCGGCGACCGACGGCGCGAGAAGCTTCGCGATGCCGAAGTCGAGCAGCTTGATCGCGCCATCCGATGTAACGAGGATGTTCGACGGCTTGAGATCGCGATGCACGATCAGATTGCGATGCGCGTACGAGACGGCGTCCACGATCTGCAGAAACAGTTGCAGCTTGTCGTTCAGCGTGAGCTCATGTGCCTCGACGTACCGGTTGAGCGGCATCCCGTCCACGAACTCCATCGCGAACCACGGATGCCCGTCGCTCGTGACGCCGCCTTCGAGCAGGCGCGCCACGCCTGGATGCTCGAGTGTCGCCAGGATCTGCCGCTCTTCGGTGAAGCGCCGGAGGAGCACGCGATCCTGATCGAGGCCGTTTCGCATGACCTTGAGTGCGACGCGGGGCGACGACGGCGCGTCATCGCGCGAGGCGAGGTACACGGAGCCCATCCCGCCGCGGCCAAGCACGTGATCGATGAGGTACGGTCCAATGCGCGAAGGTGCCGCGAGCTCGCGCTCGACGAGTATGGGCTGCGCCCAGGCGACCGCGCCGATCTCACTCTCCGTCGCCGCAGTCGTGCTGCCCGCGGACGCGAGCAGCCGTTCGACGGCCGCGCGGAGCGGCGTGTCGGCGCCGCATGCCTTGTCGAGATAGGCGGGCCAGAATTCCGCCGGCAGCTCGAGCGCGGTATCGAGAATCGGCTCGATGCGCTCCCAAAGCTCGACAACCGCCGCGCGCGTCATGGCTACTCCGCGTCCATGGCAACGGCCAGCCACATGCGGGCCTTCGTCCAGTCGCGGCGTACCGTGCGCGGCGTGAGCTGCAACGCGAGCGCTGTTTCCTCCTGGCTCATTCCACCGAAAAATCGGCAGTCCACCACGCGCGCGAGTCGCGGATTGGAGGCCGCCAGCGCCGTGAGCGCCTCATCGAGTGCGACAAGCTGTTCGGCACGTCCGTCGGCCGCCACCTCAATGTCGTCGAGCTCGACGCGTATCTGCACGCCGCCTCGCTTTTGCGCCGTGCGCTGGCGAGCGTAGTCGATGAGCACGCGGCGCATCGCCATCGCCGCGATCGCAAGGAACTCCGCGCGCCCGCCGATATCGAGATGCGATGGCGCCGCCAGTCGCAGATACGCCTCATGGACGAGCGCCGTCGTATTGAGCGTGTGGCCAACGCCCTCGTGTCGAAGCTGGCGCCGCGCGATGCGGCGCAGCTCTTCGTAAACGAGCGGCAGCATGCGCTCGACGTCGGAGCATTCGGGCGACGGCGTCACGGTCGCTGGCGTGTTCTCTTCGTCGTTCCCGACGCTGATCTCGTCGGTTTTCGGACGCGTACTCAATG
>JAQBQC010000094.1 GCA_028287205.1 Gemmatimonadota bacterium | reverse complement strand
ACCACGAGGTGGACGTCGTTCGCTATCCGCTGTTCGAGTATCCGCCGTACGATCTCGCGCTCGCGGTGCGAATCCACGAGGTCGTGCGCGACCACGAGCTCGAGCTCGTGCATGCGCACTACGCCATCCCGCACGCTACGAGAGCGTGGATCGCGCGCGAGATGCTCGAGGATTCCGGCAGCTCCGTGCAGATCATCACGACGCTGCACGGCACCGACATCACGCTGATCGGCCAGGATCCATCCTTTCGCACGATCACGAAGTTTTCGATCGAGCGGTCGAATGGACTCACTGCAGTCTCGGAGTATCTGCGGCGCGAAACGATCTCCACCTTCGGCTGCAACCAGTGCAAGGTGGAGGTGATCCACAACTTCATCGATCCCGAGGTCTACGAGCGGTCGCGCTACGAGCCGGTGCTCCGGCAGCAGACCGGAGAAGGGAAGCGCATCATTCTCCACGTATCGAATTTCCGGCCCATCAAGCGCGTGCGCGACGTCGTGCGGATCTTCGCCGGGATTCAGCGCGAGGTCCCGAGCGTGCTCTTCATGGTGGGCGACGGACCCGATCGCACCGAAGCCGAGGAGGAAGCGCGCCTCCTCGGCGTCGAGCGCTCCGTGTTCTTCCTCGGCAAGCTCGACTCCGTTGCGCCGCTGCTCGCGAGCGCCGAGCTCTTTCTGCTGCCGAGTCTCAACGAGTCGTTCGGGTTGAGCGCGCTCGAGGCGCTTGCGTGCGGCGTGCCCGTGGTCGCGACGAATGTTGGCGGGCTGCCCGAGGTCATTCGCGACGGCGTGACCGGCGCGCTACGTCCCGTGGGCGCGATCGACGAGATGGTGGCCGCAGGCATCGCGATCCTTCGCGATCAGGACATCTGGCGCGCGATGAGTGAGGCCGCAGCCTCGGATGCGCATGCGCGCTTCGCCATCGACAACATCGTCGCGGAGTACGAGAGCTTCTATGCGCGCACCCTCGCCGCGCGCGATTAGCGCCGCGCTGCGGCTCGTGCGGTGGGAGAACGCGCTCACCGCTGCCGCGGGCGTGGTCGTCGGCGCGTGGTGGGCCGGGTGGAGCGACGCGTCGCTCGTGGGGCTTGCCGCGCTTGCCGCGATCGGGCTCACCGCGGCGGCAAACGTGTGGAACGATCTCGCCGATGTCGACATCGATCGCGTCGCGCATCCGGACCGGCCGCTCGTCACGGGAGCAGTATCGCCCCAGGCCGCCGATCGACTCGCGATGATCGCGGCGATCGGCGCGGTGCTCGCCGCGTCAGACGTCAGTGCCGCGCTCGGCGTATGTACCGTTGGCGTGCTCCTGCTCATGCGGCTCTACAGCCCGTGGATCAAGCGCGCGGGATTCGCCGGCAACGTTCTCGTGTCGGTGCTCGCATCACTGCCGTTCGTGTACGGGAGCTACGCCGCAGGGCACTGGGCGCGCGGTGTGCCCCTCGTGCTCATTGCGATTCCGCTGCATCTCGCGCGCGAGGTCGCGAAGGACCTCGACGATCGCGACGCGGATCGCGGCGCGCGCCGCACCCTCCCCGTGGCGCTCGGGGCCCCGTTCGCACGCGTCGCGATCATCGTGGCGCTGTTCGCGTCCGGCATCGCGCTGGCGTTCGGGCTGGCGCCGCTCGTGAAGTCGCCGGCGCTCCTGGTCGCGGCACTCACACCCGCGATGGTCGCGCTCGCGCTTGCGACCGTGCGCGCCGTGCGCGGTCGCCCCGGCAGTCCCGCGTTCTTCAAGCTCGCGATGGTATGCGCGATGGCCGCGCTGCTCGTCGCGCGCGCATGACCGCTCCTCACAATCACACTCTCACTCCCACGTAATGACCGTCTTTCAGGCGCTCGTGCTCGGCATCCTGCAGGGGTTGGCCGAATTTCTCCCCATCTCGAGCTCGGCGCATCTCGCCCTTGCACCGTGGGTCTTCGGCTGGCCCGAGCCCGGGCTCGCGGTGGATGTGGCGCTGCACGTCGGCACGCTCGTCGCCGTGCTGGTGTATTTCCGCGATGAGTGGATGAGGCTGATCGTCGCCGCGCTCGAGATCGTGCGCACCCAGCGCGTGCAGACCGTCGAGCAGCGACGCGTGATCTTCCTCATCATCGCGACGATTCCCGGCGGACTCGCGGGGCTGTTCCTGAACGACTACGCCGAGTCGACGTTCAGATCACCGGCGCTCATCGGGGCCGCGCTGGCGCTGATGGGCATCGTGCTCTGGCTCGTCGATCGCACGCGCCCCGATACGCGCCCATTGGAGTCGATCCGCTGGTCCGACGCTGTGCTGATTGGCATCGCGCAGGCCGCCGCGCTGCTGCCCGGTGTCTCGCGCTCGGGCGCCACGATTACCGCGGGTCGCGCGCTCGCCTTCGACCGCGCGAGCGCCGCGACGTTCAGCTTTCTCATGAGCATGCCGATCATCGCTGCGGCGGCCGTCTTCAAGGTGCCGCATCTGCTGCGCTCGGGCGGCGCATCGCTGCCGCTGCTGGTGGGCGTGCTCGCGTCGGCCGTGAGCGGATGGCTCGCGATCGCAATCGTGATGCGCTACGTGCGCTCACACAGCTACGGCATCTTCGCCGCCTATCGTGTGGTGCTCGGCGCCGCCGTGCTCGCGCTCTTCTGGATGCGGACGCGTGGCTGATCTCCTCGTCGCGAGCACCTACGCGGGTGCCGACGCGGACGCGATCGCGGCACGGTGCGCGGTGCCGCGCGTCGTGCTCTTCGACGAGGTGACATCGACGCTGGACATCGCGCACCCGCTCGCCCGCGACGGCGCGCCGGAGGGCACGCTCATCCTGGCGGAGCGACAGACGGCGGGCCGGGGCCGGAGCGGCCGCGCGTGGGCCTCGGAGGAAGGCGCCGGGATCTGGTCGACGCTCATCGCGCGGCCCACCGACGACGCCGCGCTCGAGGTGCTCTCGCTCCGCGCCGGCCTCGCTGCGGCTCGTGCGCTCGAAGCATTCACGAGTGGCGAGGTGCAGGTGAAATGGCCGAACGATCTCGTGCTCGATGATGGAAAGTTGGGCGGCATTCTCATCGAGAGCCGGTGGCGCGAGGAGCGTGTGGACTGGGTGGCGATCGGCGTCGGGATCAACTGCCGCGTTCCGCGCGACATCCCCAACGCGCGCGCCTTGCTCGCTGGAACCGATCGCATCGATGTGCTCGCCGCGCTCGTGCCAGCCGTGCGCGCGGCCGCCGCGTCGCGCGGCGCGCTCACCGCTCCCGAGCTCCACGACTACGAACGCCGCGACTGGGCGCGCGGCCGTCGCTGCACGTCGCCGATCGCGGGCGTCGTGCGCGGCATCGACGCGCGTGGCGCGCTGCTCGTGCGCACGAGCGCCGGCGACGTGGCCGCGCGCAGCGGCTCTCTGATTCTCGAGGAGGATTCGTGATTCTCGTCTTCGATATCGGCAATACCGAAACCACCGTCGGCGTGTTCGACGGGGACACGCTTCGCGCGCACTGGCGACTGACGACCGCGGTCGAGCGCACGCCGGACGAGCTCGGACTTCTGCTCCACGAGCTCCTGCGCGCGGGGTCGCTCGATCGCGCCGGGATCACGGGCGCGGCGATCGGCTCCGTCGTGCCCGCGGTGACCGGACCGCTCGCCGAGGCGCTGCATGGCTGGCTCGGCGTGACGGCGCGCGTCATCGATGCGCGTGCCGGCCTGCCCATCGTGCTCCAGGTGGACGAGCCGCTGACCGTTGGCGCGGATCGGATACTCAACACGCTCGCCGCGAGCCGGATCTACAAGGTGGACACGGTCGTCGTCGACCTCGGCACCGCCACCACCTACGACTGCATCACGGCCGATGGCGTCTTTTTCGGCGGCATCATCGCGCCGGGGCTGCGCACATCCGCGGACACGCTCATTCGCCGCACATCGAAGCTGCCGGCCACGGAGCTCGTGCCGCCGCCGCGCGCGATCGGCACGCGCACGGAGGACTGCATTCGCGCGGGAGTGCTCTTCGGCGCGGCGGATGCGATCGATGGGCTGGTGCGCCGCATCAAGGCGGAGTGGCCAACCGCCCGCGTGCCGAAGGTCGTGGCGACCGGGGGACTGGCGCCGCTCGTCACGTCGCTGTGCAGGGAGATCGATCTCGTCGAGCCGTATCTCACGCTGTACGGACTGCAGATCGCGTTCGCGTTTCTGGAGCAGGGCTCCGCCGCGTGAGTGGTGCCGCACCGCCCGCGGTGGAGCGCGGCGGGCTTCGACGAATCGGCTATCGGCTGATCCCCGGCAACGGATTCGATTACCTCCTGCACATGCGTCCGCGCGAGTGGCCGATCATGATCGCGCACACATCGCTCGGCTATTTCCTGGCGCGCGGAATATCCGGCGGCTTCGATTCAGCTGACATCGCGGCGCTCGGCCCGGGACTGCTCGTGTGGGTGTTGCTGCTCAACGGCGGCACGCTCGCGCTCAACAGCGCCTTCGACCGCGACGAGGGCGACATCGGCTATCTCGATCATCCGCCTCCCGCGCCGCGCCACCTCGCGCTTTGGGGATTCGCGCTGATGCTTGCGGGGCAGGGGATCGCGCTCTCGCTTCCGCGCGGCTTCGCGATCGCGTACGCCATCTGCTTCGCGATGTCGCTGCTCTACAGCGTGCCACCCATTCGCCTCAAGGCGGTGGCCGGCGCGGACTGGATCATCAACATGATCGGCTTCGGCACGCTGACGCCGTACGCCGGATGGGCGCTCACCGGTCTTCCGCTCACGCACGCCGGCGCGTGGGCGCTCGGTGGATTCGCGCCGCTCTTCGCCGCACTCTATCCACTCACCCAGCTCTATCAGCTCGATGAGGATCGCACCCGCGGAGATCGCACTCTCGCGATCGCACTCGGAGTGCGATGGAGTCTCGCTATTTCGATCGGCGCGATCGTGATCGCGTTCGCGTGCTTCGCGAGAGCCGCGTGGCTCACGCCACGTCTGCTCGGCGCCTCCCGCGGGCTTGTCCTCGTGGCTGTCGCCGCAGCGCTCTGGCTTGCGATTCTGATTCGCTGGATGATGCGCGCGCAGGCAATGTCGCCCGCGGAGCACAAGCACGGCATGTACGCCGCTCTCCTGGCGTGGGCCGCGACCGACGTCGCCGTACTTTTCGCCGCCAGCGGCATCAGCTAGGGCAGTGGGAACGCTCGAAACACCCTCGCTGCCAAATTCGCAGCGGCCAAAAACAGCCTGTCAAAGCGGCAAGTAACGGCCTCGTAACACGTTCATTTTGGCCAACTTAGCTCGGAACGCTTCGTGCCCTGCCTCCCGTTGACTCGCGCGACCCGGGCGTCTAGCTTACCGGTGTTAGCACTCTCACCCGTTGAGTGCCAACAGTCTTTCGTTCCGCAGCAAGTTGAACTCATCACTGAAGGAGAATCGCGACTCATGGCTACTAAGAGCGAGGCAGCGCTGAAGGTTAGTCCGCTCGCCGATCGTGTCGTAGTAAAGGCGTTGGAAGAGACGGAATCGATGCGCGGTGGTCTCTACATCCCCGATACCGCGAAGGAAAAGCCGCAGCAGGGCGAGATCGTCGCCGTTGGACCGGGCCGCTACGAGAAGGACAAGCGTGTTCCGATGGAAGTGAAGGTCGGCGACAAGGTGCTCTA
>JAQBQC010000069.1 GCA_028287205.1 Gemmatimonadota bacterium | reverse complement strand
CGCCGTCGCGATGTAGTTCGTGAGCATGTCGTACGCGCACGAGATGAAGTCGATGAACTGCATCTCGACGACGGGACGCATGCCCATGTGCGACGCGCCAGCCGCGGCGCCGACGAATCCGGCCTCGGAGATCGGCGTGTCGATGACGCGCTGCTCGCCGTACTTGGCCATCAGTCCGTCGGTGACCTTGAACGCGCCGCCGTACGCGCCGATGTCCTCGCCCATGCAGAAGACGTTCTTGTCGCGCTCCATCTCTTCGAAGAGCGCTTCGCGAATCGCTTCGAGATACGTGATCTCAGCCATTGAACGTCCCCCATCCCGCAGCTCGCTCGTTTTTCTCGACCGCGGAGCGGACGCCCGCGCGATACCACAGTGGCTCGACACTCGCAGGCTGCGCGTACACGCCCACGAGCGCATCCGTCGGCTCCGCCGCCGGCGACTGCTCGGCGAGATCCGTCGCCTGATCGATCTCCGCGCTCACTCGCGCATCGATGGCGTCGAGCTCCTTTTTGTCCACCTGCAGCTCCTCGAGCAGCACGCGCACGTAGCGATCGATCGGATCGTTCTGCTTCTCCCACTTGTCGATCTCGCCCGCGGGCACGTACGACTGATTGTCGTGCTCCGCATGTCCCTTGCGGCGATACGTCATGAGCTCGACGAGCGTGACGCCCTCGCCGCGACGCGCGCGATCGACGGCGTCGCGCGTCACATCGTACGTCGCGAGCACGTCGTTGCCATCCGCGCGAATGCCGGGAATGCCGTACGCCATTGCCTTGTCCTTGAACTCTTTCACCGCGCTCTGCTTCGAGTTGGGCGTGGAGTACGCGTAGCCGTTGTTCTCGACGATCACGACGAGCGGGCAGCGCTGCACCGCGGCGAGGTTGATCCCCTCGTGGAACGCGCCGGTGGACGTCGCGCCGTCGCCGACATACACGAGACCCACGCGCTTCTCGCCGCGCATCTTGAAGGAGAGCGTGACGCCCGCCATCACGGGGACCATGTCGCCCAGGTGCGAGATCTGCCCGACGAAGCCGCGCACCGTGTCGCCGAAGTGGATGTTCAGCTCCCGGCCGCGCGTGGGCGAGTCACCCTTCGCCATGTACTGGCGGATGATCTCGAGCGGCTGCGCGCCCTGCACGAGCATCGAGCCGAGATTGCGAATGAGCGGGCTCAGAATGTCACCGGCGCTGCGATCGAGCGCGAAGGCACTGCCCACGGCATCGGCTTCCTGCCCGAGCGATCGAAAGAGGCCGCCGACCACCTTCGTCTGCCGGTACAGGTTCACGAGCCGCTCTTCGAGGGAGCGCGTGAGGCGCATCCAATAGTAGAGCTCGACCTTCTGCTCGAGCGTCAGCGCATCCGACGGACGGGACGGCGCACGGGAAACGGTACGCGTGGCCATCGGTCAGTACGCCGCCGCCAGCCGGTGCGCCGGATCGGCCTCGCGGTGCACCCGCACGAAGAAGCGCTTCACGTTGCGATCGAGACGGCTCTCGCCCGTTTGATCGGTGACCGCCTCGATGAACGTGTAGTGGCCGCCTTCGGGACGCGCGCTGATCGTCACGGTTCCGAGCGCGCCGCTGTACGTGCGCGCACGCGGACTCTTCGGCCCCGGAACGAGCCCCAGCGTCGGGAAGAATTTGTCCGCGAGATCGAGCGCTTCTTCGCTCGAGAGGTGCGTGCGATGAAAGTGTTGCATCAGATCAGTGCGTGGCCGCGCGTTCGGGAAGAACCTGCTGATACCAAGTATCGACTTTCTCGAGAGCCTGCGTGGAGTCCTTCCGGAATTGAAGCGCGAGCGCCCAGTTCGTCGCCACCACGAACTGCAGATTCGCGGTGTACGTGCCGGGCGCCGGCCCGCGAGTGAAGCTGTCCCACGTCTTGCCGCTTCCGTCTTCCGTGTTTCCGTAGATGATCCCCTCGCCGCCTTCGATCGGCTGCGAGGAGGTCTTGTCGCGCACGCGAATCTTGAACACGGTCTTCTCGCGCGCGTGCGGTGGCGATGGCTCGCTCGTGATGTTGAACGCGTAGTGCTCGGTGAACGCACGATATTCCGTGGTGTTCGTCCCCGCTGCCTTGGGGCCGCACGCGACGAGTGCCGCCGTCGCGATCGCAATCACGAGCGCGCGCATCACGATGCGTAGTATTCCACGCCAAGGTGCGTGATCTGGTCCTCGCCCATGTAGTGGCGCAAGGTGTTCTTGAGCTTCGTCTGCTGAATGAACAGATCGTGCTCGGGGTGCAGACCGGCGGCGGCCATCGGGCTCTTGAAGTAGAAGGACAGCCATTCCTGGATTCCCTTCATCCCCGCGCGATGCGCGAAGTCCATGAACAGCGCGAGATCGAGCACGATAGGCGCCGCGAGAATGGAATCACGACAGAGGAAGTTCACCTTGATCTGCATCGGGTAGCCCATCCACCCGACGATGTCGATGTTGTCCCATCCTTCCTTGTTGTCGCCGCGCGGCGGATAGTAGTTGATCCGCACCACGTGCGCGAAATCCTTGTACAGATCGGGATAGATCTCCGGCTGCAGGATGTCGTGCAACACGCTCAGCTTCGACTCCTCCTTCGTCTTGAACGACGCCGGATCGTCGAGCACCTCGCCGTCGCGGTTGCCAAGGATGTTCGTGGAGTACCAGCCCGCGAGCCCGAGCATGCGCGCCTTGAGCCCCGGCGCAATCACGGTCTTCATCCACGTCTGGCCGGTCTTGAAATCCTTTCCCATGATGGGAACGCCCTTGTCATTCGCGAGCTGGATCAGCGCGGGCGTGTCGACCGCGAGATTCGGCGCACCATTGGCGTACGGCACACCTTCCATGATCGCCGCGTAGGCGTAGAGCATCGACGGCGAGATCGCATCGTCGTTGCGCTCCATGG
This sequence comes from Gemmatimonadota bacterium, assembly GCA_028287205.1. Taxonomy (GTDB): domain Bacteria; phylum Gemmatimonadota; class Gemmatimonadetes; order Gemmatimonadales; family Gemmatimonadaceae; genus FEN-1250. The sequence goes on along the minus strand of JAQBQC010000069.1, from coordinate 1,426 downwards.
CCTTCTCGAACTGGTCGATCGTGGCGTGCTGCGGGCCCGGCTTGATGAAGATCTCCGTGGACGCGCACCACACGATGACCACACGATCCAGCTTGTGCTTCGCCTTGAAGTCGCGAATGTCCTGGCGAAGCTGCTCGGCCAGATCGCGCTTCGTCTTCCCCTTCTTGACGTTCGAGCCGTTGATGCGCGTGACGTACTTGTTGTCGAACACCGCAGGCATCGGCTTGATCGACGACAGGAAGTCGGCGATGGGTGCGAGATCCTTTTCCTCGAGCACGCCGGCCTTGCGAGCGGCCGTGAGCGCGTCATCCGGGATCGGATCCCAGGCGCCGAACACGATGTCGTCGAGACCCGCCAGCGGAACGAAATCCTTGATCAGGGGCGAGCGCTGTTCGGTGCGCTTCCCCAGCCGGATCGTCGCCATTTGAGTGAGAGAGCCGATCGGCTTCGAATGTCCCTTGCGGATGCTTTCGACACCGGCCATGAACGTCGTCGCCACTGCGCCAAGTCCCGGGGTGAGGACACCCAGGCGGCCTGCAGCCGGACGAATTACGGGCTTGTCGCCCGTGGGGCGCCCGCTCCCCGAGGTCGTACCCTGCACGACTTATTCTCCTTTCGCGATGAACCGCCGTTGCGAGCGAACCTCGAGAGGCCGCGCTCGTGGCGTGTCGTGCAGCACGCGCACCGGCTCCGCTGGCTCCGTCTGCAGCCCACGTTGCACGGCCCTGACGCGCTGCGCCGCGGTGATCCACGCGGTAACGGTCAACAGAACGATGATTGCGATCAGAACCAGCCCATGGAACGCCAAACCAAAAAACGCCTGCGGTGCCGAAAGCAGCACCACACGCTCGGGACGCTGGAGCATGCCGACGCGCGCATCGATCCCGAGCCCTTCCGCGCGCGCGCGTGTGTACGAGGTCAGGAACGACCCGATCAACGCGAGCACGCACGTGCCGACCATCGGCACGCCCCACCACTCCGAACGCGTCGCGAAGAACACGGCGAGTCCGCCGAGCACGAACCCATCTGCGATTCGATCGAGCGTCGAATCGTAAAACGCGCCGAACACCGAGCTTCGCTCCGTTCGGCGCGCCACCTCTCCATCCAGCACGTCGAACAGCGCCGTGATCCCGAGCAACCAGCCGCCGAGCCTGATGTGCCCCATTCCGTACAACACGCCGCACGAGATCGTGCAGAGCGTACCAACCGACGTAATCGTATTCGGATGAACCTCGCGGCGCACCAGCCACACCGCCACCGGATCGATGAGGCGCAGATATCCTGCTTTGAGCCAGTCCGGCAGTATTTTCATCCGTTTTCAGCCGATGCCATTGGCACCGCTGTCCCCGCATACGCGACGGGCCGGAGTGGGATTCTCCGGCCCGTTAAGTTATCCCGCAGCATCATGCGGAGCAACCCGCGCACG
>JAQBQC010000064.1 GCA_028287205.1 Gemmatimonadota bacterium | reverse complement strand
GCTGCATGGGGAGGAGCTTCGCGAGGGCGCGGCGGCGACCACCCTCATCGCGAGCGACGATCATCTCGCGCATGCCGGTGATGCGATCGCCCTCGAAGAACATGTGCTCGGTGCGACAGAGCCCGATTCCCTCGGCGCCGAAGTTTCGCGCGATGCGCGCATCCTGCGGCGTATCGGCATTCGCCCGCACCTGGAGCGTGCGCGCCTCGTCGGCCCACGAGAGGAGCCGCGCGTAGGTGACGTACACGCGGGAGTCCGAGCCGCGCATCTGCCCAGTGAGCACGCGCACGACGTCGCTCGGGATCGTCGGCAGATCGCCGCTGAATACCCGACCGGTCGCGCCATCGAGCGTGATCCACTCGCCTTCGTTGATCGTCGTGCCGTTCACCTTGAAGCTGCGATGCTGGAGGTCGACTTCCATCTCCTTGCACCCGACGATCGCGCACTTGCCCATCCCGCGCGCGACCACCGCGGCGTGGCTCGTCATTCCGCCGCGCGCCGTGAGCACCGCTCGCGCGGCGACGATGCCGTGGAAGTCCTCGGGCGTGGTCTCGTCGCGCACGAGGATCACGCGAATCCCTTCCGCCGCGCGCTGCTCGGCGACGTCCGGATCGAACACAGCCTGACCGCTCGCCGCGCCGGGACTCGCGGGGAGTCCTGTCGCGATCTCCTCGGCGCGTGCGCCCGGATCGATCACAGGGTGCAGCAGCTGGTCGAGCTGCTCGGCGTCCACACGCAGCACGGCCTCGCGCTGCGTGATCACGCCCTCGGCGACCATCTCGTCCGCGATGCGGATCGCCGCGGCGGCGGTGCGCTTGCCCGTGCGCGTCTGTAGCAGATAGAGCGTGCCGCGCTCCACGGTGAACTCGATGTCCTGCATGTCGCGGTAGTGCTGCTCGAGACGATTCTGCGTCTCGAGCAGCTCCGCGTACGCACCGGGGAGCTGCGTCTCCATGTGATCGATGGGGAGCGGTGTGCGGATGCCGGCGACGACATCCTCGCCCTGTGCATTCACCAGGAACTCACCGTAGAAGCGCTTCTCGCCGGTGGACGGATTGCGCGTGAACGCGACGCCCGTGCCCGAGTCGTTGCCGAGATTGCCGAACACCATCGACACGATGTTGACGGCGGTGCCGAGCTTGTCGGAGATGTTGTGCTGGCGCCGGTAGTCGACGGCTTTCTTGAGCGTCCACGAGCGCCACACGGCCTCGATCGCGCCCTTCAACTGCTCGCGAGGCTCCATCGGAAAATCGGCGCCAGTGCGGTTTCGCACGAGCGCCTTGTATTCCTCTACCAGATTTCTGAGTGCGTCTTCCGAAAGATCGGCGTCGTTCTCCGCCGAGTTCGTGAGACGCTTCGACTTGAGCAGATGCTCGAATTCGTGCATTGGCACGTTGAGCACGACGTCGCCGTACATCTGGAGGAAGCGGCGGTACGAGTCGTAGGCGAAGCGCGCGTTTCCGCTCTGCTGCGCGAGCCCGATCACCGTGCGATCGTTGAGCCCGAGATTGAGGATCGTCTCCATCATTCCGGGCATCGACACCGGCGCGCCGGATCGCACGGAGACGAGCAGCGGATTCTTCGGATCACCGAAGCCGCGTCCCGACACCTGCTCGAGGCGCGTGAGGTTTTTGTCGATCTCGGCCTGCAGCTCAGTGCTGGTGCCGCCGCCGCGCAGATAGTCGAGGCACGCGGAGCATGCGATCGTGAAGCCGGGGGGCACGGGAACCCCGAGATTCGTCATCTCGGCGAGATTCGCTCCCTTGCCACCCAACACCGCTTTCATGTCCCGCGTGCCGTCCGCGGTACCACTGCCAAAAAAGTATACGAGCACGCGTCTGGTCCGAGCCTCGTGTCAGGAGTCTTCGCCGCGCGGCGGCGTCAGCATCCGCAGCCGAACCGCAGCTTGTCTGGATCCGTTGGTGGGGGCGTTGGATAGTCGCCCGAGAAGCAAGCATGGCAAAAGCCGTGCGGGCCCCCGGGAACGGACTTCAACATCCCATCGCGGGACAGGTATCCGAGCGAGTCGACACCAATATGGTCGGCAATCTGCTCGATCGTCATGTTGGCGCCAATGAGCTCTTCGCGCGAGGGGGTGTCGATGCCGTAATAACATGGACCAGTCACCGGCGGCGACGAGATGCGCATGTGGACCTCCCGCGCGCCCGCCTGTCGCACGAGCGCGACGAGTCCGCGCGTCGTGGTGCCGCGAACGATCGAGTCGTCGACCATGACGACGCTCTTGCCGTCCAGAACTTCGCGAACCGGGTTGTACTTGACCTTCACCTTCTGCACGCGCCCTGCCTGGTTCGGCTGGATGAAGGTGCGGCCCACGTAGTGATTCCGAATGAGCGCAAATTCGAGGGGAAGCTTCGTTTCCTCCGCGAAGCCGAGCGCCGCGGCATTCGCGGAGTCGGGCACGCCGAACACGAGATCCGCCGTCGGGGCGGGGCACTCGCGGCCGAGCTGCCGGCCGAGCTCCCGGCGCGCGTGATCGACGGAGCCGCCGTCGAAGATGCGGCTGTCGGGGCGCGCGAAATACACGTACTCGAACACGCAGCGCTTGAGCTCCGCGCGCTCGGGGATGTGCACCGAGCGCATGCCATTGGCGTCGATGATCACGATCTCGCCCGGCTCGACGTCGCGCAAGTGCGTCGCGCCCACGATGTCGAGCGCGCACGTCTCGGAGGCGAACACGTAGCCGTCGCCGAGGGTGCCGAGGGACAGCGGTCGCCACCCGTGCGGATCGCGCGCGGCGAGCAGCGTGTCACCGATCGTGACCGCGAGACAGTACGCGCCCTCGACGCCTCGCAGCGCCTCCGCGAGCTTGTCCTCGGGCCGCTCGCAGCGCGAGCGCGCGATGCGATGAACGAGGATCTCGGAGTCCATGGAGCCCGAGAAGATCGCGCCCTGGTCCTCGAGCTCGCGCCGCAGCTCGGTCGCGTTCACGATGTTGCCGTTGTGCGCCAGCGAGATGCTGCCGTCGCGGAAGCGGGCGAGGATGGGCTGCGCGTTCTCGATGGTCGACGAGCCCGCCGTGCTGTAGCGGGTGTGCCCGATCGCGAGCATGCCGCTCAGCTTTGCCGTTTCCGTTGCGCCGAGCCCTTCGGAGACGAGTCCCATGCTGCGAACGGCGCGCGCCTGCCCATCATCGTCGACCGCGACGATGCCGGCTGACTCCTGCCCGCGATGCTGCAGCGAATACAAACCAAGATGCACGAGCGCGCCGGCATCCTGCACGCCGCGCACGCCGAATATTCCACACATGTTCTAGGCGCCAGATGGTTGAGGATGTTGCTCGAGCACCGCGACTTCCG
>JAQBQC010000047.1 GCA_028287205.1 Gemmatimonadota bacterium | reverse complement strand
GTTCCGCTCCTGGAAACCGAAGCCGTTGGACTGGGCCAGGGGAACTGCAAAGATCGCGTCGTCCGTGCGCGCACGGTAATAAGTGACGCTCCCGTCCGCATATCCTCGGAAGAGTCCCAAATCGATGCCCGCCTCGAACTCCTTCGTTCGCTCCGGTCTCAAGCTGTCCTGCCCTTTCGTAAAGCTCGTGACCAGGCCACCGTTGCCCGCGAGGAACGCGGGATCGTAGCCGGTGAGGATTTGATAGGGGTTGGGCTCGCGACCCGCTTCCCCGTACGCCATCCGCAGCTTCACGACGGGAAGCCACAACCGTTCGCCAGTGAGCCGCGTGGCGTTCCAGGCGACGCTCACCTTGGGGAATAAGCTGTGGCGATTGACGGGTCCGAAGGTCGAGGAACCATCGTCACGCAATGCACCCAGCAGATAGAGCTGATCGAACAGATCGAGTCCGAGCTGGGCGAAGTACGACTGGGTGTGTACCAGTGTCTCGTTATTCATCGAGGTGATGTTCGCCGCTGAGCTCACGGTGAGGACGCTCCCGCTGATACCCTGGCCCAGGTCCTGAATGCGCTGAAAGTGCCGGCTATTGAGGTTCTGGCCGAGTGAGAGGCTCGCCGAAAAACTCGGACTGAATGTTTTGGACGCCGCTGCGAGAAAGTTGTGATCGACCTCGGTGTTGCTGTAGTTGCCCTGGTAGACAGCGCCAGTAGGAAAGGACGCGGAAGACGGCGGAAAGCCCTCGAGACGATTCTCGGAATACTGGTCCAGGCCCAGCCAGTACTTGATCGAGAGCCACGCAACCGGGACGTACTCGACATTCACGTTGCCGAACGCGCGTGACAGATTGCTCGTGGCCAGATCGTTGTGAATCATCCAGAAGGGATTGCTGAATCGCCGCGGGCCGGTAATGTCGTTGGGCTCCGGATAGGCGTAGCTCCGGTGCTGGCCATTCTCCGGATCCAAATACTTCTGGTTGTCGAATTCCGGCGGCGTGCGCAACGAGCCCAGCATGATGCCGTCGAGATTGTCGCCGTGCTCGACGAAGTCGCCACGCGACTTGGCGTACGCCACGTTGCCAGAGAGCCGCAGGCGACTTCCGATCGCTTGTGCGCCCTTCAACCGAATCGACGTGCGGTCGAGGTGACTGTTCGGTCCAAGGATGGTTCCGTCGTGATTCGTCCGCCCGGCAGACAAAAAAAAGCTGCGGCGCTCATCGCCGCCTGATACGTCGAGGTACCCATCGAAGAGGTGCCCTGTATGGAATAGCTCGCCGAAGTGATCGTAGGTGGGGATGCCGGCGGGCAGCCGCGGGCCCCAGGAAACCAGGGTAAGCTTGCAACCGCGCATGGGGCAGACGGCCGCAGTGTCGTTGTCCCCCTGTCCGTACCTTCGCTGAAGGGGAACGCCCTTCGTCACATCGTCTAATGAGTAGGACGTGCGCAGCCCGTAGCGTGTTGTTCCCGCCTTGCCCCCTTTGGTGGTAATCAGCACGACGCCCTGCGCCGCCCGCGTGCCGTAGATCGACGCGGCCGCAGCACCCTTGAGCACTTCCACCTTCTCGATCTCGTTTGGATTGATGTCGGCGACGCGGTTCGTGGTCACCGTGCCGCCGTTTGGACCATCGACCGTGGACAGCGCGTCGTTGTTCACCGGAGAACCGTCGACGATGAAGAGCGGCTGTCCGCTTCCTTCAATCGACTTGAAGCCCCGGATGAGGATGGAGGCGCCAGCCCCGGGATCGCCCGATTGCGACGTCACCTCGACGTTGGGCGCCTGCGCCGCCAGCGCGTTCACGAGATTGGGCTCGTGGGTATTGACTAAGTCTTCGCCGTTCACGGAGCTCACCGTGCTGCCGAGCTTCTCGCGCATGATCGTCGTGCCTTCGCCGGTTACGACGACTTCGGAAAGTTGGAACGGTATGGGAGTGAGAGCGAAATCGACCGACACCGCGCCGGCCGTGAGCGTCACGGGCTTCGTGAGCTGGCGATAGCCGATGCGCCTGGCCCAGAGCATCAGCGTCTGGCCAGGTTCCCGAGCCTTCGTCACAGTGATCGTGTAGTGGCCGTCGCTCCCGGTGATCACGCCGCCGTTCTTGCCCTGCGCGAAGACACTCGCACCGCGGAGGGGTACGCCCGAGTCGGAGGTCACGCGACCCGTGATAGTCACGGGCTGCTGCGCGCGCACGCAGACGGGCAACGCTGCGAGCGCGGCGAGACACGCGAACGGCCTTCTCTTCCGCCGCATGGGCATCGGCCCCCAACTTTTTGCAAGCCAGACACGAGCACGAGATCGAGCGGTGTCGCGTGACTGGGCGCGCGCATTGAGCGAGTCAATCCAGAGGCTGAACATCTGAAGTCACGCTTCGCCTCACGATGCTCCCCTCGATCCGGCTTCGCAAGTAGGCGACTCCGCCAGGCGCTCGCTGCACGATCTGCATGCGGCGGGAAGAGGAGATCGGACTCGCCGGTCGCGTGCTATCCCTTCGGCCGAACGAGCTCCTCGAAGGGCGGATAGTCGCGCAGGGAGTCGAAGTCGGGATCCTCACGCAAGAAAAGACTGGGTATGTTGGCGATCTGAAAATCGCTCGTCACGAGCTGCAGCAACCGCACCGCCTCGGCCTTCTGGCCGGTGAGCGCGGCGATGCGCGCGCGGGCTACTTGGCCGTACTGCGCCGCCACCTCCGCGCGCGACGACGACCAGTCCGTAAATATCCAGTCGGGGAGATCTACTCTCGAGAGCTGCTGGGAATACCGCTCAGCAGCACGGAGGTCCCGCGAACGCGCGGCGAGCGACGCCAAGTGCGCGAGTGCCTCCGGGTCGTTCGGGTGCTGCGTCGCAATACGCCCGCACACCGCGCGTGCCTCGTCCCAGCGCTCGCTGAGGTAGAGTGCATCGCACAGCAACCCGAGATGCCCCGGCATCTCGCTCACTCGCTCATCGGTTCCCTGCTCGCCCGCCGGCCGGCGCTTCGCCCACGCGACCCCGCGCTCGGCGGCCGGTCGCGCAGCAAGAGGCTGTCCGTGGGCGTGGAGCTCACTCGCCAAGCGGATCCACATTGACACCGGCCACCATCTCTCCGCGACAGCCATGGCGAGCGTGTCGCTCGCCTCCGCAAGCGCAGTAGCCTCCTGCACCCGTCCGAGTCCTACGAGCGCGCCCATCTCTATGCCGAGCCAGTGTACGCTATTGCTTGGGTCCTCGTCCTCGACGCGAGCGCGGCGTACGTCACGAAGCTCCTCGCGGTATTCTCCGAGTGCGTGCTCCGCGCGTAGCAGAGGATCCCAATAGCCACCCCACCTTCGCATGAAACCGTGCTCGGGGTCGGTCCGCAAGATGAGCTGCTTGGCCTCGCGCGGGCGGTCGAGATGGAGCGCGTCGAGTGCAGCGTTCATCGCCCAGCGGTCAGGCCACAGCCGGACCATCTCGCGACTGCTCCGCAACGCGCCGAGACGGTCGCCGCGGTCGTGCGCGAAGCGCCAATCGAGCATCGCGCGATCGAGCGGTCCGAGCTGGTCACGCGCCGCGACGACTAGCGACAAAACCGAATCACGCCTCCGCGCCGTCTTCGCCTTCTCACGCGCACTGAGGTCGTTTGGATGGCTGAGAGTTCTGTCGTATACCGTCACCTCCCAGAGTTGCGCCTGATGGAAGGTTGGATCGAGCGCAGACGCTCTCCTGAAATGCAGGAGCGCCTGCTCCCCGTTCGACTTGTAATCGTCGACCCCACTCACGAACTCCCGGTACGCTTCATACGTGGGCACCACCAACGCGGTGCGTGACCATTCGCTGAAGTGCGGATCGAGGAGCATGGCCAATGATCCCATGAGCCGCTGCCGCAGAACTTCGATGCCGCTGGTGGGCGCAGTGACCGCCGCGCTGACCGGTCCGACTCCGTGAAAAAGCTTTCCCGTGTTGCCGTCGGTCAGCTGTGCCTGGAAGCGGAGTGAGTCGCCTTCGCGGTAATACGCTCCAGTGATGACGGTCCCCGCGCCGGTCGACTCGGCCAGGGCTCGCAGGCCGTGCGCGCTTGTCACAGCACCCGACGACACGGTGGAATCAGGACGAACGTCACCAGGCGCGTCGATCAGATCGACGAGTCCCGTCTGCACGAGCCCGTGGGCGATCCAGTCGGCAGTGATCCGGCCAAGCGGCGCGAACGCAGGGTCGCCGGTCTCATTCCGGAATTCGGCTATTGTAACGCGCTTCGCGTCGAATGCTGCTTTGGTCGCAGACGCGGGTGATCCGATCCGAGGAGCCGACAAGCGTCTGCTCCTGGCCGCGAGGGCGCCGACGATCCCCAGTGCAGTGACCGCGACCACGACAGCGACGAGGCGCCTTGTTGGGCGACGCCAAGCCGCGCCTGTGTCGTTCGACTGAGGGAACGCAGCGGGCGCCGGCCCGCGCGCCGCAGTGACCACCTCCGCCTCGGGAGCCGCGTGCATCGCCGCGGCCAGCGCGGCGGCGAACTCCCGTGCGCTCGGATATCGGTCGGCCGGCGCTGCAGCCAGGGCCAGCACGAGCACATCGCACACGGCGCGAGGCACGGCGGGGCGGAGCACCCGCACGTCTAGCGGAGGACCGGCGAACCGCTTGGCGATCACCGCCTGCGCGGTGGGCCCGGCGAACGGCGGCTCACCAGCCAGCATTTCGTAGAGCACGCAGCCGAGACTGTAGATGTCGCTCCGGCCGTCGACCTCTCTCTCGCCGCTGGCCTGCTCAGGACTCATGTACTGGGGAGTTCCAACCACCAGCCCGGAGCTCGTGATCAATTGGGTGCTGGCCTTGGCGACCGCGCGCGCTATACCGAAATCGGCGACCACGGCGTGGCCGTCCTCGAGCAGAATGTTGGCCGGCTTGATGTCGCGGTGGAAAACGCCCTGGCGGTGCGCATAGTCGAGCGCACTCGCCACCTCTCGGGCGATCTGAATGGCCTCGGTTAGCGAAAGCTGCCGCTCGCGCGCGAGGCGCTCCTTGAGCGATTCGCCAGCGACGAACGGCATGGTGTAATACAGCAGGCCATCGGCCTCGCACGTGGCCAACACCGGGATGATGTTTGGGTGCCCGAGCTGCGCCACGATTTGGACCTCGCGGCGGAAGCGCTCGACATCGACTTCGGCCGCGAGCTCGGGCGGGAGGACTTTCACCACCACGCGCCGGCCGAGCGCACGCTCGTGAGCCAGATAGACGCGGCTCATCCCGCCGCCGCCCAGCTCGCGCTCGATCTGATAGGCGTCGCCGAGGGTGGCGCCGAGGCGCTGCAGGAGGTCACTCACAACATCGTCCTCCGGGCGACTGACTTCGCAACATAGGGAGGAGAGCGCGGCGCGGATAGCTACCTACGCTCCCGCGGCCGGGCCGCCTCCAGCTTCAGTCGGCGTTCGAGGCGGTCAAGGGCGATTCTGGCGGCAAGACACTGGTTCTGTGCGCGCACCTGCACGAACTGACGCGCGTCAGCTGCCTAGCTCGTAGTCGCGGATCTTGTAGAGGAGCGCACGGTGCGAGAGATCCAGCAGCTGCGCCGCCCGCGTGCGATTGCCGTTCGTGCGCTCAAGCGCTCGGCGAATGAGCGTGCGCTCGAGCGCCTCCGTCTGCCGCTTCACCGAAAAGTCGTCGGTCGCCGGCTGAGCCGACGAGACGGGCGCGATGATGTCCGAGAGATGCTCGCGCTCGATCGTGGGGCCGGCGGAAAGCACGAGTGCCCGCTCGATCACGTTCTCCAGCTCGCGCACGTTTCCGGGCCACGCGTAGTCGATGAGCGTGCGCATGGCGGCCGGCGAGATCGACTCGACCTTGAGTCCCAGGCGCGCATTGTAGAGCCGCAGGAAGTGCAGCGCGAGCTCGGGCACGTCCTGCGAGCGCTCGCGAAGGGGCGGAAGGCGGATCGTGACGACGTTCACGCGATAGTACAGATCGCCGCGGAATCGGCCGCTCGCGACGTCGACGCCGAGATCGCGATTGGTCGCGGCGACGACTCGCGCGTCGATGCGCTGTGACGTGGTCGCGCCCACGCGACGCACCTCGCCCTCCTGCAGTGCGCGCAGCAGCTTCACCTGCAGCGCCGCGGGAAGCTCGCCGATCTCGTCGAGAAAGAGCGTGCCGCCATTCGCCTCCTCGAACAACCCCATCTTGTCGCGGTCCGCGCTGGTGAATGCACCGCGCACGTGGCCGAAGAGCTCACTCTCGAGTAACGGCTCCGGTATCGCGCCGCAGTTCACCGCGACGAACGACTTCTCCGCGCGCGGGCTGCTCGTGTGCACGAGCCGCGCGACGAGCTCCTTGCCGGTTCCACTCTCGCCCGTGATGAGCACCGTGGACGGGTGACGCGCGACCTTGCGCGCCATGTCCAGCGCTGCGCGGATCGAAGCGCTGTGTCCGATGATGGCGTCACCGCCGCGAATGGTGCTGAGCTGACCCTCGAGCTCCTCCACCTTCGCGCGCAGCTTCTCCCGCTCGGCCGCCTTTCTGACGGCGAGCACGACTTCTTCCGCGCGGAATGGCTTCTGGACGTAATCGTAGGCGCCCTTCTGCATCGCGGCGATCGCTGTGTCGGAATCGCCGTACGCGCTCATCGCGATGACGAGCGCCTGGCCACCGCTCGGGGTGTAGCGCTCGATGAACTCCAGGCCATCCATCTTCGGCATGCGCAGATCGCACAGCACGAGGTCGACGTCTTCGGTGGAGAGCTTGCTGAGCGCCTCCTCACCCTCGCCTGCGGTGCCGACCGAATGCCCCTCTGCGCCCAGAATCCGCGAAACCGTTTGACGAAGTCCCGGCTCGTCGTCAACGACGAGGATCTTCACGGCCGTGAAGCGGAAAGGCTTGCGGGGCGGTCGTCAGTGGGAGCGGATTCGTCGGGCACGGGGAAGTACATCATGAATGCAGCACCGCCCTCGCGCGCCGGGCGCACCCAGATCGTGCCGCCGAGCCCTTCGACGATGCGCGAGACGACGGCGAGGCCGAGCCCCGTGCCGCGCCCTGGCTCCTTCGTCGTGTAGAACGGATCGAAGATCCGCTCGCTCTCCGTAACCGGAACGCCGGGTCCCGAGTCCGCGACGATGAGCTTGAGAATCTGTTTGGGCTCGCCGACGCTGTTGATCCACGCGCGCACGCGTGCGCTCTGCTCGCGGGCGATGTCGAAGCCGTCGGGATCGTTGTTGCGGCGCCCGTTTCGGCCCGTGACGTCGTCGAAGGCAACCGACTGCGTCACGATCCACACCTTGCCGTGCCCCTGCATTGCGTCGACCGCGTTGAGGATCAGATTGACGAGCACCTGTTCCAGCTCGTGTCCATCGCCGATCAGCTTCGGAAGGCCGTTCTGAAGCGCGACCTCGGGAGCGACCTCGCGCAGCGTACCCTGATCGCGCAGGAGCTGCACGACCTCGTTCACGGTGACGTTGAGATCGATGCGGGACGTGATGCGGCGGCGCGGGCGTGCGTACTCGAGCATTCCGCGCATGATGCGATCGATGCGTGCGCTCTCGCGCTCGATGCCGGCGACCGCGTCGAGCGCGTCGCTGTCGAGCACGGAGCTCTTGCGCAGGATGTGCGCGTAGCCGCCGATGGCGCCGAGCGGATTGCCGATCTCGTGGGCGACGCCGGCCGCCAGACGACCGACGCTGGCGACCTTCTCGAGGTGCGTGCGCTGCGCCTGCTCTTCGAGGATGCGCGCGGTCATGCGATTGATGCTGCGGGCGAGCCGCGAAAACTCCGTTGGTCCGGTGCGCGGGACGCGGCGCGACAGGTCACCCTCGGCGATCGCCTCCGTGGTCTCCACGACGGTGTCGAGCGGGTCGAGGACGAGACCCTGAATCTTGTACGCGCCAAAGGCGACGAAGATCAGGATGTCGGCGAGCACGAGCAGGGCCAGGTAGATCGGCCCGTCCTTGCTCAGCGTCAGGGTCTCGAGAACGACCGCATTGAGCGCGGCGAGGGACAGCGCAGCCGTGCCGAGTACGGCGAGGCTGAGCATCATCTCGGTTTTGAGCGATGCGCGAAGCTTCAGCGGCCCGATCTCTGTCGGTGCGCTGGTCCCTTCCATCGGGCGCGACGGCGTTGGCGTGACGGCGGTAGTCATGGCTGGCTGAACAAAGGACGCGCCAGCGGCCGGAGCGTTGCGCGACGGTTCCGCTACCGGAAAGGACGATGGGGTGGGACGGATGGTGTGTGTCACGTGTCCGCGACTCCGTAGCGAGAGAGCTTTCGGTAGAGCGTGGAGGGATCGATGCCGAGGATGTCGGCCGCGCGACTCTTGTTGCCGCCTTCGCACTGCAACACCCACATGATGTACGCGCGCTCGATCACATCGAGAGCCGGATTGGCGCTCGCCGGCCGGTCCGCGATGAGCGGCTCGGGCTTCCGCTCGGTGATGCGCTCGGGGAGCGCGGCAACCTCGATCTTCGGGCCGGTGGAGAGGATCATCGCACGCTCGAGGGCGTTCTCGAGCTCTCGGACGTTGCCGGGCCAGGAATAGGCCAGCATCGCGTCGAGCGCCTCGTCGGTGAGGCGCTTGGGCTCCCCGCCATTCTGCAGTGCGCCGCGATTGAGGAAGGAGTCGATCAGGAGCGGCACGTCATCCCGGCGCTGGCGCAGCGGAGGGAGATGGAGGGCGAAGACGTTGAGCCGGTAGAAGAGATCGCCGCGGAAGCCGCCGCGCTTCATCTCTTCCTCGAGATCGCGATTGGTGGCAGCGAGGATTCGCGTATCGATGGCGATCGGCTCAGTGCCGCCGACGGGAATCACCTCGCGCTGCTGCAGCACGCGGAGGAGCTTCACCTGCGTGGAGGGCGTCGTCTCGCCGATCTCGTCGAGGAAAAACGTACCCTTCGTGGCGGCCTCGAACAGGCCGCGCTTGTCCTTCACCGCGCCCGTGAACGATCCCTTCACGTGCCCGAACAGCTCGCTCTCGAGCAGGCTCTCGGGGAGCGCGCCGCAGTTGATCGAGTTGAACGTTCCATCCTTGCGCTGCGACAGCTCGTGGATGTAGCGCGCGATGACTTCCTTACCGGTTCCCGACTCGCCCTGAATGAGCACGATCGAATCCGTTGGCGCGACGGTTTCCGCGAGCCGCAGAACCGAGAGCCACGCCTTGCTCCGCCCCACGGGTGCGCTGACGCCGTTCTGCCCCTGCCGCTTGATCTCCTGCTTGAGCGTCTGGTTCTCCACGCGCAACTGCCGATGCTCGGCCGCGCGGCGCAGGATCGCGATGATCTCGTCGTTGACGAAGGGCTTCTGGATGTAGTGATACGCGCCCTCGTTCACAGCCTGTATCGCGGAGCGAAGATCCGCCTGCGCGGTCATGAGAATGACGGGCACGAACGGGTCCTTGGCTCGCGCGGCCGAGAGAATCTCGAGCCCGCCGACGTTCGGCATGCGCACATCGGAAAGCACGATGTCCGGATCGAGCGCCGCGATCTGCTCGAGCCCCTGCTTGCCGCCGAGCGCGACGTGCGGCGTGAAGCCCTCGTTCTTGAGGAGGATCTTGAGCGCCTCGAGAATTCCGGTCTCGTCATCGACCACGAGCACGGTCGGGCTGGCGGTGGTCATCATGCGTCGATCTCCGCGGGGATGCGCTGCTGGAGCTGTGG
>JAQBQC010000041.1 GCA_028287205.1 Gemmatimonadota bacterium | reverse complement strand
GAGCAGCGGCGTGACGGTCACGTCCGGAGCGGGCGAGCCGATCCAGGCAAAGCCTGCGCGACCACGGAAGCCCGCTGCGAACGCGTGCTCGAGTCCGAAGCGCACGGAGTTGGAGCCGGTGTAGTCTTCGATCAGTGTGTGACTCAGCCCCGCGTCGTTCGCGGGTCCGACGAAGTTGACCTGCAGACGATCGAACGACTTGTAGTTGATCCACGCATAATCGGCGGTGATCGTCGTGTTCGTGAATCCGGTGTAGCCAATGCCCGCCTGCAATTGCGCGGGATGATCGATCTCGGTGTTCACGTGTTGCCCGGCGCTCAGCGGAGCGCCTGGTGAGAACTCGGGCGTGAGCAGCGCGTCGAGCGGTGTACCGGCGGGCGCGCCGAACGGGTTGGACCCCGCGAGCACCAGGTTGGTCTGCTGCTGCGTGAACGATACGCTCGCGTTGTTGTACTTGAACTTCATCTCCGAGAGATAGCGCGCGCCAACCTGCCAGTCCGCGCCGACCTTTCCGTGTATGCCAACGTTGAATCCCCACGCGGTCGCACTGCCCTTGAGATCCGCCGAGGCGAACTGCGTACCAGTTGGAATACCAAGTTGTCCGAACGTGACACCCCCGCCTCCAGGCACCGGCGCCGCAGCGAGATCGATCCCCTGCCGAAGCTCGACGTTCGACACGCCGAACACCGGCCCACCACCGATCGACCATCCCGGTGCGAAGCGATACGCAAAGTTCGGCTGGATGTAGTCACTCGACAGTGAGGCGTACTGGGACTCGAATCGGCCGGGGAAGTCCGGTCTCCATTGCGAGACGAGGCCGTACGGCACATACGAGCCGATGCCTACCGCCCACTTCGCGCCCTTTGGCGTGTAGTTCAGAAAGATGTGTGGAGGAAACTTCACGGGGACGTCGCCGGGAAAGCTTCTGCCGGTGCTGTCCGCGTTGAAGCCGCCGTTCACCTGTACTGCGGCCGCGCCGACATACAATCCCCAGCCCTGCAGCCCCGTTGTCGACGCCGGATTCCAGTAGATCTCCGACGGATCATTGCACGGAATGCTCGTGACTGCGAAGCCACGGGCGACCGCGCACGATCCGATTTCGTTGAGACCGAATCCTTGCGCCTTCACTGCCGCCGGCACCACGAGTGCAGCCAACATCAGACATCGCGAGAGACGATCGAAGTTCATCAGGCTTCTCCATCGAGTGACGGGCGCGAACAGTTTCGAAGCGGGGATTGCCCGGGGCGGGCACGCGAGAGCGGCCGCACATGGGGAGTAAGAGTATTACGCGACCCTGCATCCCGACAGCCTTGCGTGCGGCGCAATGGCGCATTCCATCACCGGCGCCGGAGTCGCTCGATCGTGGACGGGCTCAGGGGCGCGCGCCGAGCGCGTGAACGGCGTACCAGGCACACCAGGCGAGCAGTCCCGCGAGCGATGCATCGCCGCCGTTGAAGAGTGCCTTTCCGTCCGCATCCACGACCTCGGCCGCAAGGCCGTTGTCGAGCGGCGCGCGCCGAAGCCACTGGAGCACCGCGGGCGCGTCCGGTCCCATGAGTCGCGCGCACTGCTGCGCCAACAGATGCGGCTCGCTTCCCACTCCCTTCACGGTGCGCCGATACGCGGAGTCGTGGCGCTCCATCGCGTCGTAGATCGGAAGCCAGTACGCCGAGGCGTACGGATCGTCGTCGATCACCTGATGACCGGCGAGATCGATGGCGGATGCGAACGTGACCTTGCCGCTGCGCTCCACGGCGAAGTGCCGGCGCAGCGCCGCGCGCACCGCATCGGGATCCTCCACCTTGCGAGCGGTCTCCTCATCGAGCGTGCGGCGAAAGATGTCCAGCGCCTGCGCGACGACGGCATTGCCGTGCAGCGTGAACGGATGGGGCGCGGGCGCTCCCGAGAGCGATACCTCCGTCTTGTACAGCGGCACGTGGGCGTCGCGCCGCTCGGCGAGATCATCCCATGATGCGTACAGCGTCTCCGCGATGACGGGCTCGTCGACGATCTGGTCGTCCGCGGTCTCGCGAATGTAGCGATCGGTGGCGAGCGCGAAGGACGCGAGCCCCTCGAGCGAGAAGCCCGGCTCGAAGAGGGTGCCATCGAGATAGTGAACGCCCAGCCCCGGCGCGTAGCCGTGCAGCTCGCTCGCGCGCAGCAGGAGCTCGCGCGCGAGCGAGGGATCGGCGAGCTGGATCGCGGGAAGCGTCCACGAGAGCGCCTCCCAGTCGCGAACGGTGATGCCGTTCCCGTTCCACGGCGCGCGGCTGCGCACGAGATAGAAGTGCGCATCGTCGAGCGCACGGCCGGCGGCGTAGAAATACGAGAAGAGCAGATTGCGATTGATCAGCCGGTCGATACCGTCGTGCCCGACGGTCTGCTCCATGCGCTGCAGCGCATCGCGCGTGATCGCGAGCAGGTCGCTCCATCCGCGGCGCCGCATCGCCGCCACCGTCGCTTCGGCGCCGTCGCGCTCGGGACCTGCCGCGATGAAGAACGCAACGCTTCCCGACGAGCTGCCGGCGACTTCGATCTCCCGTCGCAATGTGAAGCGCGGAGTCTGCCCGCCTTCCACGGTCACACGCGCATCGCCATCCGCCGCGATGGCGAGCGCGGCAAAGCCAGGCTGCGCGGTGCCCTCGAGCACGACCACCTGCTCGTCCGCCTCGATCACGCGATGCGCATCGTCGGCGGCGCGCGGCGA
>JAQBQC010000570.1 GCA_028287205.1 Gemmatimonadota bacterium | reverse complement strand
TCAAGGCGCGCTTCGACGAGGCGAACAACATCACCTGGGCGCGGCAGCTGGAAAGCGCGGGAGTGCACGTCGTGTACGGGATGATGGATCTCAAGACACACACGAAGACGTGTCTCGTGGTACGGCGCGAGGCGGACGGCATCCGCCGCTACGTGCATGTCGGCACGGGCAACTACAACTCGAAGACGGCGCGGCAGTACACGGACCTCGGTCTCTTCACCTGCAATCCAGAGATCGGCGCCGATCTGAGCGATCTGTTCAACTTCCTCACCGGCTTCTCGCGCCAGCGGCACTACCGGAAGCTCATCATCGCGCCGGGCGACATGCGCCAGCGCTTTCTCGCGCTGATCGAGCGCGAAGCGAAGCACGCACGCCGCGGCCGGCCGGCCCGCATGATCGTGAAGATGAATGCGCTCGCGGATCCGGAGATGGTTGCCGCGCTGTACGCAGCGTCGCAGACCGGCGTCGAGATCGATCTCATCGTGCGCGGCATCTGCTGCCTGCGCCCGGGCATCGAAGGGATCAGCGACACAATTCGCGTCACCAGCATCGTCGGGCGTTTCCTCGAGCATTCGCGTCTCTGGTACTTCCTCAACGATGGCCACGAGGAGTATTTCCTGGGCTCCGCGGACTGGATGCCGCGGAACTTCGAGCGACGCGTGGAGGCGGTGACGCCGGTGGAGGACAAGTCGCTGCACGAGCCGCTGCGCATGCTGCTCGCGACCTATCTGCGCGACAACAGAAATGCATGGAGGCTTGGCTCGGACGGGTGCTACACGCAGCTTCGGGCCGACGACGAGCCGGAGATCACGACGCAGCTGGTCGCCGTGACGTCTACGTGGGGGAGCCCGCCGTTCGATCCGTGATCGCCGCCACGGCCTGCGCCGCACGCGAGCCGACGATCTCCACCGGCACGTCCGCCAATTCCTCGAGCAGCTTAGCCTTCCGGCTGGCACCCCACACCTCGAGGCGCATGGGCTGGTGCACGTTGCGCGGAATGGGCGTGATCCGAATGCCATTGCGCGACCACCGCACCTTCACGCGATCGACGGCGGAGATGTGCCCCCGATCGAGACCATCCGCGAGTCGCAAAATCGCCGAGAGCCGCTTCACTTGCTCGCGCTCGGGCTTCGCGAGCGATCCGTAACTCGGATGCTGCTTCGACGGCGGCGCACCGCGATGGTAGCGCGCCACGTTCGCGACCACCAGCTGCTCCATCGGCGACATCCCGAGCAGCTCCGCGTGCGTGATCAGGTAGTACGAGTGCTTGTGGTGCTTGTCGGAGCTGATGTGATAGCCGATGTCGTGCAGCATTGCGGCGGCCGCGAGCAGCTCGCGCTCGCCGGGGCGCGCGCCGAGCCGAGGGCCGAGCGCATCGAAGAGTTGGAGTGCGAGCCGCTGCACGTGCATCGAGTGGCGCTCCTCGAAGTGGCACGCCTCCGCCAGTCGGCGCACCGAGCGCTCGCGCGCTTCGCCCGGGCTCGCGACCGTCGGCAACACCTTCGCGGTCTCGAGCAGCAGGCCCTCTCGAATTCCGTAGGCGGACACCACGAGACTCGGACTGTCCAAACGTGCCATCACCTCGGCGATCACGGCGAGGCCGGCGACGATGATGTCCGAGCGGCCGGCATTGAGCCCGGCCACGGTGAGCCGCTCGGTGGGCGTCATGTCCTGCAGACTGTCGAGAATGTGCTCGAGATCCACACGCGGCACGCGCGTGCCGTGCACGCTCTGCGCGGGTCGAATGCCCTGACGCGCGAGTGACATGCCGGCGAGATTCGTGAACGTTCCGCCCGAGCCGATCACCTGCGCGTTGCGCCACTCGCGCGCGGGAAGATGGCGCAGGAGCTCGTGGCGCACGTCGCGTCGCAGCTCCTTCACGGCGCCGCGCGTGATCTTCTTCGGGAAATAGCGCTCGGTCATGCGCAGCGCGCCGAAGGGAAGTGACACGAGGCGGTCGACGAGCCCCGCGGCGCTCAGTGCGAGCTCGAGCGACCCGCCGCCGATGTCGACCACCGCCGCGCGCCCGGAAGCGAGATCGAAGTGGGCGAGCGCGCTGCGAAAGCCGAGGAGCGCCTCGTCGGTGCCCTCGAGTACGCGGAGCTGCAGCTTTGCGGCCTTGCGCACCATGTCCGCGAACTGGCGTGCGTTCGACGCATCGCGTACGGCACTCGTGGCCACCGCCTCGATGCGCGTGGCGCCGAGCTGCCGCGCGAGCGTCGCCATGCGCGCAACGGCCTCGCTCGCGCGCTGCATCGCCGAGTCCGCGAGCGAGCCCCGCTCGTCCATCCCCGCGCCGAGCCGCGGCGCGGACTTCATCTCATCGACGACGCGGATGTGGCCATCGGTGGACACGTCGGCGACGATCGCGCGGATCGAGTTCGATCCGATATCGATGGCGGCGACGCGGTCCATGCCGCTCGCCGGCTCAGGCCGAGGCGGCGACAGGTCGGTCCTCCAACCGGTGCTTGATCGTCTTCCCCTCTGCGAGATAGACGGCATCCTCGGCGATGTTCGTGGCGAGATCCGCGACGCGCTCGAGGTTGCGGCTCACGAGGAAGAGCTCGAGCGCGGCCGAGATGGTCGTCGGATCTTCGAGCATGTGGGTGAGCAGAATGCGGAAGAGCGAGTCGTGGAGCGCGTCGACCTGATCGTCGCGGCGGCAGACATCGCGGCCGAGCACCCCGTCGGCGCGCACGAAGGCATCGAGCGCGTCACCGAGCATCGAGCGCGCGCGACGAGCCATGTCCTCGATTTCCGGATCGGGCGTGATGTTCGACTTCATCTCCACCAGACGCTGCGTGGACTGCGCGATGTTCACCGCGTGGTCGCCAACGCGCTCGAGGTCGCTCGAGATCTTGATCGCGCTGATGATGAAGCGAAGGTCGCGCGCCATCGGCTGCTGCAACGCCAGCAGCTGCACTGCGAGCCCTTCGACCTCGACCTCGAGAGAATCGATCTCGCTGTCGGCTTCGATGACGGCTTCAGCCTTGCCTGCGTCGCGGTGCAGCAGAGCTTCCACCGAGAGATCGACGAGCGCTTCTGCGCGCTCGGACATGTCGAGCAGCCGTTGCTTCAGCTGATCGAGCTGCTCGTGGAAGTGTCGAAATCCAGC
The DNA here is from genome assembly GCA_028287205.1 of Gemmatimonadota bacterium. Taxonomy (GTDB): domain Bacteria; phylum Gemmatimonadota; class Gemmatimonadetes; order Gemmatimonadales; family Gemmatimonadaceae; genus FEN-1250. The sequence continues at coordinate 209 of JAQBQC010000570.1, read as the reverse complement.
GCTGTCGGCGGGGCTCATCCGAATCTCCCTGTCACGTAAGCTTCCGTCCGCGGCTCGCGAGGACTGGTGAAGAGACGATCCGTCGCGTTCACTTCTACAAGGCGGCCCAGGTAGAAGAAGGCGGTGAATTCCGATACACGAGCCGCTTGCTGCATGTTGTGGGTGACGATGACGATCGTCAACTCCCGTTTCAGCTCGTAGAGCAGCTC
>JAQBQC010000547.1 GCA_028287205.1 Gemmatimonadota bacterium | reverse complement strand
CCGAATCCCTGCACGACGTTGAGCACGCCCGGCGGAAGGAGATCCCCCATCAGCTCCACGAACGCCATGATCGACACCGGCGTCTGCTCTGCAGGCTTGAGCACGACCGCGTTTCCGGCGGCGAGCGCGGGCGCCAGCTTCCACACGGCCATGAGCAGCGGAAAATTCCACGGGATGATCTGAGCAACCACTCCCAGCGGCTCGTGGAAGTGGTAGGCAACGGTGTCGTTGTCGAGCTCACCTGCGGACCCTTCCTGCGCGCGCAGCGCACCCGCGAAATAGCGGAAGTGATCGATCGCGAGCGGAAGATCGGCGTTCATCGTCTCACGCACGGCCTTGCCGTTGTCGATCGTCTCGATCACCGCGATCGCGGCGAGATTCTGCTCGAGCCGGTCCGCGATCTTGTTGAGGATGATGCTGCGTGCGGCAGGCGAGGTTCTCCCCCACGCGGGAGCCGCCGCGTGCGCTGCGTCGAGCGCGAGCTCCACATCATCTGCCGTGGAGCGGGCGACATCGCACAGGTGCTGTCCGGTGATCGGTGTGGGATTCGAGAAGTACTGTCCCTTTACCGGAGCGCGGAATTCTCCGTTGATCCAGTTGTCGTAGCGGCTCTTGATCGGAATCGTGATTGCGTAGTTGCGGGCCGCATCAGGCAGCGTGGCAACGTCTTTCAAGGTGGGCTCGAGAGTGGCAGACATGCACGCGTCTCCTGCGTGTCAGGTGAGACCTGGCGCACGGACGTCGCGCGCCATGACTCATCAACGATGGCGAACTCGCGAGCGCTGCGAAAGCACGACTCGGGTGTCCAGCCACTGTCGCTCCGTTCGAGCAAGCTGTGCATTGGCGTCGCGATGCACACGCCTGCCCTCGGCAGGGCGCGCTAGGGCCGCGTGACGAACCCCGACATCTGTATCACCTCGAAGTCGCTTCCGTGCACCCGAGTGAGGTTGTGCAGGTCGTCGTCGCTCCAGCGCGGATCCGGCGCGCCGCTCAGGTACATGTCCGCGCCATTGTCCGCCACGAACATCCCGTACTTCTTGAGCGCCTTGAGGATCACCTGGTTCGTCGGCGAGAAGCCCGAGATATCGAAGCTCGCCTTGAGTCGAACGCGCATCCCCATCGGCGGAAAGTTCTCGCTCGTCTGGGAGCCCGCCGAGTGCCGAGCCGGCGGGATGTAGGCTTTGCGCGTGCGCGAGCAGCTGAAGCGCAGCGCGTGCTCGATGACGTGACGGAGTCCGACCTCGTCGTAGCGCACGAGTCCCGGCAGGATGGGCATCCCCGCGGCGTCCGCCGAGGTCCATCCCGCAGGACGCACGGTTCCCGCGGTCATGTCGAAGATCGCGCCAGAGCCGCCGGTCCAGCTCGCGCCGCCGTTCACGGGATACGCGGCGTACATCTCGTACAGCATCCAGTTGTCCGCATCGACGACGAGCACGTGCCGGTCGCCCGCGCTCGATGCGCCGCCCTCGATTGGCGCGTACGGCGGCACCGGATACGGACCGGGGTCGCTCTCGCTTCCATAGTAGAAGCTCACCGGCACACGCGCCTGCGTTCCATGCACCACCACGTACGAGATTCCGTTCGGCGCCCCTGCGTACACCGTCCCGAAATCCGGATGCATCCCCTTCGTCGCGCCGCACGAGGCGATGAGGCTGTCCGATCTCGTGTCCCGGGGCGACGCCGAGATGTCGGTGCGCCACGCGTTCGACGCGGGAAAGATCGCCCTGCCGCCGAGATCTCCGCTGCCGTTGCCGAGCGCCGTGAAGGTGACGGAGGATCCCGCGATCGCCGCCGTGACGGACGTCGCGAGGAAAGTGCCGTCGAGCGTCCAGCGCACGCTCGCGCGGCCGCTCGCATCCGTGCTGCTGGATGCCGCGCTCAATTGGCCGTTCCCCGGCGCCGCGCTCCACGTCACCGTCGCGCCGCTCACCGGCGCGCCCGCGGACGTGCGCACCGTGACAACCAGGGGCGCGGCGAGCATCGACGACAACGTCCCTTGCTGTCCATCGCCGCTCGTCTTCGCGATCACGTTCGCGTGCAACGTGTTCCCGCCGGACGTGTCGGGTCCCGGCGTGGTTGGTGTTGCTGCAGCGCACGCGATGGTAGCGACGAACAGCACGACCGCTGGAGCAGTTCTCATGATGCGCATCGAGAGACGAGGGAGAATGGACTCTTTGCGGCAGTGTGGACCGCTCACCGACCACGTCGGACGACGAAGCCAACGCACACTCGGCAACCACATCCTCACTACCTCCGGTCGGCCTACGCGATGATGGAAAAGGTTCGGGACGTGACAGTGGCTGGCATCCTCCCGGCCCAGCAATCGTCAACGCAACAGTGGGACCTGGTTCGTGACGCTCTGCGTGACGCCAGGCCGCCATGCCTGTACCGTTTCCTCGTCGCCACACGTATGCCGCCCAACTCGTTCCCACAGTCCGCCACTCGCGCCTTGCGCGACGCTCGCGACGACGAGCGCGCAGGACGCATCCCGGCCGCGATCGAGAAGTATCGCACCGCCATCGATGTCTCGGTCGCCGATGCGGATGGGCC
>JAQBQC010000544.1 GCA_028287205.1 Gemmatimonadota bacterium | reverse complement strand
GTGAACTGCGGCCAGCGCTTCATGATCTCGTCGGCATCGAGATCCTCGTACTCCACGTTGCACGCGCTCATCGCGTCGCGGTACGTGTCGAGCGGGATCTTCGAGTCGTGGGGCGCGAAGTCCAGCCCTCCCGTCTTCAGCACCACCTGGTCGCCGCTCTCGCGTTGCAGCGTGCCCCACGCATCGTACGCGAGCTTCGCCAGCTCGACGTACTCGGGCGTGTGGTACGAGAGCCGGATGATGCGGGAATGATCCTGCGATTCGCCGCGCACGTGCCCGAGCTCGAACTGCTCGATCCCGAGCACCTCCGCGCGCGCCTTGCGCGACAGCCAGTACGCCGCGCCACTGCCGAGACCGCCGAGCCCGAGAACGATGTACTCGTAGTCGCGCTTCACCCGGGCTTCGTCGCGAGACGCTCGCCGACGTACCGGCGAATGTCGAGGCTGAAGCTCTCCATGGGAGCGTAGAAGCCCGACTCGAACACGCGGCTGCGCATGCCGCGCTGCACTCCCTCGCAGATCGCCCAGTCCTGCCGGTTCACGAGATCCCAGAAGTCGACTGCGTCGGAGGGATCGAAGCCCGGCTTCGCGATGTCGTTCGGATGAAAGAGGAAATCGCAGTCGATCGTCGTGTGCTCGGCGCTGCGCGGCCACACCGTGAATGCCGCGACGTGATCGGCGGAGAGGCTGATCATGAAGTTCGGATAGATCAGCTCACCCTTGTGCCGCACGCGCTCATCGTCGCTGAGGCCAGGGAAAGGCTCGCGCGCGCTCGTGCCGCTGTGCGTGAAGGTCCACGCGCCGTCCGCGTGCTCGATGCCGCGCTCCCAATCGAGATTCGATCCGCCGCGCACCTTGAACGATGGCACGACCTTGCAGAGCTCCGGATGTACGCCGGCGCAGTGATAGCACTCGTTGTAGTTCTCGAGCATCACCTTCCAGTTCGCGTCGACCTCGTACGTGATGCGCTTCACTCGGCGCAGATCCGCCAGAGGATAGTTCGCGAGCCGCGTTGCCGCCTCTCCGAGCTGCGTGGCGAGCGTGTGGCCGCGCGCGGCCGCCTCACGCGGGGTCAGATTCACGAAGAAGAATCCACCCCACGTGTCGATGCCCACGGGATGGAGCGAAAGCTCATCCTTGTGAATGCCCGCGCCCTCGTCGAGATAGGGCGCGGTGCGAAGGGCGCCGTCGAGCGTGTACGTCCAGGCGTGGTATGGGCACTTGATGCCGCTGCCGAACGATCCCGCGAGCTCCGGGGCGCATCCCGTGCTGTCGGTTCCCGTGAGCACGAGCTGGCATCCGCGATGCCGGCATACATTATAGTAGGCGCGGAGCTGCCCCTCGCGCGTGCGCACCACGAGCACGCTCTCGCCGGCGACGTCGACCACCAGGTAGCTGCCGGGAGATGCGACATCTTCCTCGCGTCCCGCGTAGAACCACTCGCGAAGGAAGATGCGCTCCTTCTCCTGCGCGAAAATCTCGGGGGCGAGGTAGTGCTCCCGCGAGAGGGTTCGCTCGATTCCCTGCGCCTGAGCGATCTCGGGATCGGCCATGCTCCTCCATCTACGGCTCGTGTGACTGCGGGCGAATCCGGCCCTGCAATCGCCAAGATGCCGCGCCGGAGGGCGCATCGCAAATCATCACTCGGGCCGTCCGCAGCTCGCCGCCACCGTCAGGCGGCGCTGCATTCAATATTCGGAGCGCGTCGGCAGCTGCTCAGGAAACGAGCGAGCCCGAAATGGATGGAGCCACCCGAGCGTCGCCACACTGGGCAAGAAGATCGAGTCTCGGAGCAGGGTAATACCTATCAGCGCGCTGCCGAGAACGCTGCCCATGAGGAGCTGCACGCATGTAGTGTCGCTTCCGATCGAGAGGTCGTAAATGACGGCGACCAAACCGAAGAACATGAGTTGAGCCAGCATGAATGCAAGAAGCATCGTAACTCGAGCTCCGGAATTCTCTCGACCGAGCTCCAGGAGCTCGGCGGCGGCCACGCCGAGAGCGATGAACACGCCATAGTGCATCGCGGCATAACCGATGAGGGCAACCACCGGCGTCTCCGCCCATGCACCCATGTCGAAGAGTGAGATCACGGCGCTCCACCACGCGCCCGGTGTGCCGAACGGCTGGCCAGCTGCGAGATCTATGACAATGAGACACATCCCTACGCCCGTGGCAGCGACCGCGCCCGCCAGCACTCCCTCTCTCGCGGATACACTTTTGCCGCCGCCCGCATCTCTCGCCGCGCGCCTTTCGATCGTCCTCGTGAGCTCGGACATTTGGTTATCCTCCTCTGCACTCTTCAGGTGCTCGTGGTCGCATGTACGTGCGGTGCGACTGCCCCGCGAGGCGAGCGTCTGCCTCCACAACCGCGCTGCTCCACGCGATGGCCTATTACGAGGATCGCGCGAGACGCCGGAACAGGACAACTTCCGATCACATTGTCGGCGATCGATCCGGCCTGGACGCACGTTGTGCGATCGAACGAGGCGGCGCGCCCTCCAGTGAACGAGCCTGTGTACCCTCCGATGAACGGGCCAACGCACCGTCCATTGTGACAGGGTGCAGCGTTGTCGTCTCAACGGCCCAATCGGCGGCTCGGTGAGCCGCATTCACGCCCTTGACGGCGCATTCGCGAGATGCTAACCTGAAATCACAATCGAAGCGCCCGTGGTAATTTGCCGCCTATTGCAGCCACGTAAAACAAATGCTAAAACGCGAACCTCCCGGTGGCAGTCCCCCCGGGATTTTTTGCATCCGCATCTCTCGAGTCGATGACCATAGCCAGCGTCGCCGCAGTTCAGCTCCCGATCGCATCTCGCATCGACGGTCTTCGCTCAGAAGGCGCCTTCGAGGTGCTCGCGAGCGCGCGCGCGTTGGAGCAGAAGGGGCAGCACATTCTGCATCTGGAGATTGGCGAGCCTGACTTCCCGACCGCGCCGCACATCGTCGAGGCCGGCGTTCGGGCGCTGCAGAACGGCGAGACGAAGTACGGTCCCGCCGGGGGAATACTCGACCTGCGCGTCGCGATCGCGAATCACCTCGCGTCGCACGGCATCAAGGCCGCGCCCGATGACATCGTGGTCACGCCGGGGTCGAAGCCGATTCTGCTCTACGCTGCGCTCGCGCTGCTCGAGAACGGCGACGAGGCGCTCATCCCCGATCCCGCGTACCCGATCTACGATTCCGTGGTCCGGTTCGCCGGCGCGCGGCCCGTCACCTATCGCCTCGATGCGGCGAGCGGCTTCGCGCCCGA
>JAQBQC010000535.1 GCA_028287205.1 Gemmatimonadota bacterium | reverse complement strand
TTCCTTTTTGCCTTTTGGACATATGCGACGCTGGTTTCGTAGTCGCATAACGTGTCCTTCAAAAAGGAAAGTGAGGAACTTATGAGGCGTATTGCTACAGGTGCAGCCATCTTGGGGTTCGCTGTCATCGCGAGCAGCGGAGCCTCCGCGCAGATGGCCGCGAAGAGCCCGATTCAATTCGGAGTCATGGGTGGAGTGACGCTGCCGGTGAGTGACTTCAAGGACGTGATCAAGACCGGATGGAACGCCGGAGCGCTTCTGAACTTCGGCTTTGCCGACTCACCCGTGGGGCTGCGGGTGGATGGCACGTTCAATCAGTTCAACTTCAAGAATTTCAGTGGTCCGCACTATCGGGTAATCGATGGAACTGCGGATGCCGTGTTCAACGTTCCGTCCGCGAGCCCGGCAAAGTTCTATGTCCTCGGTGGGGTCGGCGTATACAACCTCAAGATCACAAACCCCGGTGAGAACCTGAGCGACTTCAACACGAACAGTGTTACGAAGTTCGGTCTGAATGGCGGCGTCGGTCTCAAGTTCGCTCTTGCCAGCCTCTCGCCGTTCATCGAAGCACGGTATCACTACGTCTTCCTGAAGGGTTCGGATTTCGAGAACAACGGCAACAATCCGAAGCTGCAGATGATTCCGATCAGCGTTGGCTTGACGTTTTAAAGCGCAGAAAGTTGCGTGAACGGCCGCCCTCCTCATGGGGGGCGGTTTGTTTTTGCCCTCACTCATCGCGCGCCACTGACGCCGACGCATCGCGACTGTAGCTTTGTCTGCATGCGAATTCGCGCCGTCGTGGTTGCCCTGCAGCTGACCGCCGCGTGGTGAAGACCCCACGCGTGCCGTCGCTGCATCGCGCCTTCGACGAGATGCGCTTCGGCGCCGATCGGACGTTGAATCTGCGCCTACACCATCCGTCGCGAGAGCAGGCGGTGCGGCGGGCCGAGAACTGGTTGCGCGAGCGCCAGATGAGTCGCGCCGTGGAGGCGTTGGTGATCACCGGGCGAGGAAACAACAGTCCGGACGGTGTGTCGGTCGTGCGCGAGGCCATCGTGCAGCTGTTCGCGTCGCTGCGCCGGCGGGGTGTGATCAACGAGGTGATAGAGCACACCCCGGGATCGTTCGTCGTGACGTTCGCCAGGCTCAATGCCGTACGCGATGCGCCGCAGCGCGCACGCAATCCGCACGAGCCCGCCCCGCGCGATCCGGCCGGGCTGGCGGCGCTGGAGCCCGCGACGCGCGCACTGCTGCGGCTTCTCGCGAAGCGCGCCATCGAGGAGCTCGGGGTCGAGCCCAAGCCGAGCTTCGTGGAGCAGGAGATGCTGGAGCAGTTCGCGGCGGCGGCAGCGGGCGTGCCGGAGGGGGCGGATCGCGAGGCGCGTCTGCGCACGGCGCTGAATGCGGCGCTGCACGAGTACGACGATAGATGACGACGTATCTCCAGTTTGCGCTCGTCACGTTCACATCGCTGCTTTTCATCGTCGATCCCATCGCCGTGATTCCGACGTATCTCGTCATCACGCAAGGGCAGTCGGAGGCGCAGCGGCACCGGACCGCGTTCCGGGCGTGCATCGCGGCTGGTGTCCTCATGACCGTCTTCGGCATAGCGGGAACGGGGATCTTCAAGGTGTTCGGAATCACGCTGCCGGCGTTTCGTATCGCCGGCGGACTCATTCTCTGGCTCGTCGCGATGGACATGCTCCGTGGCGAGCGCACGACACAGGAAAGCACCGAGGAGATCGTGGAGGGGCAGGAAAAGGAGGACGTTGCGTTCACGCCGCTCGCGATGCCGATGCTCGCGGGACCGGGTGCCATCTCGACGGTGATGGTGCTCGCGGGGCAGTCGCACACGATCGCGGGAAACGTCGCCGTGTATGGATCGGTGTGGGTCACCGCGATCATCTGCTGGCTGACGCTGCGCGCCGGCGATCGACTGGTCAGCATCATGGGTCAAACCGGAATTCGCGTGATGACACGCATCATGGGACTGCTGCTCGCGGCGGTCGCAACGCAGTTCGTGATCACCGGAGCGCGCGAGGCGCTCAACCTGTAGCGTGGCGGTGGAGCGCGGCTCGTGCCGCGCTCCACCGCTTCGAGCCGCTCAGCCGTTGATCGCGGGCTCGGTGCCCTTGATCTCTATCCTGCGCGGCTGTGACGCGGGCTTTTTCGGAATGGAGAGGGACAGCACTCCGTTCTGGAAGGTCGCCTGAATCGCACTTCCGTCGACGTGCTCGGGTAGACGGAAGCTGCGCTCGAACGCGCCGCTCACGCGCTCGGCCGTGTAGATGCGAAGCTCCGCATCTTCCGCCGGCTGCACGGTAGGCGCCTTGGTTCCGCGCACCGTGAGCGTGTTCTGCTCGAACACGACTTCCACCGCATCCGGCTGCACTCCAGGCAGCTCGAGCGCGATGAGATATCCATTGGCCTGCTCGATCACATCAGTTGCCGGGTGCCACACGCGACTGGCACTGCGCGTCACTGCATCGCCCAAAGCGCGATCGAGCTCGCGGTTGAGGGAGAACATACGGTCCAGAGCGGGGCTGAGAGGGCGTACGGTCATCATAGGGAATTCCTCCTCGAGAGTAGACGAAAAGGAAAGACGTCACCCGACGGTGCGCTTCTCCGTTTTCAATGCGCGACCCATTCGCGCACGACGGGAAAAAGCAGGGGACGTACCAGCGAAACTTTGCCAGAGTGACAGCGCGACCGGGCGCACTCGAGCACGCGTGTGTCAGGGTGAGCGAGCCGTTTGTCATTCTGGCACGCAGCTCCGTCGCGGCCGTCGCGAGCCCGTGCACTCGAGATCCGGCCGCGCGATGCGGAGCGAAGGTTGGCGCTAGAGCTCCAGCATCGTGCGCAGCCGGCGCCGCGCGGGCGGGGGCGGCTGCACCGGGCGCGGAAGGTCCGCTGCGGAGATCGCGAGGGAGCGCGGTGTACGCGCGACCGCGCGGCTCGACGCCTCGCGGAGATCCGTCGAAAGGTCGCGCCGGGCGCGCTCGATCTTCGGTTGCCGCTGCGCCTTGCGACTGGCTATGCGCGCGAGCGCACGATGCACCACTGCCAGCGAGGCGCGCGGCACCATCTCCCCGCTCTCCATCGCGTATCGCGGAACCGACGCAGACGCCGACGATCGGAAGCTGACCGAGCGCCGCCGAAGGATCGCGATGGCCTGTACATCGCTCGGCGATTCTCCGGCGGCGTCGGCGCGCACGTCACTGGCATCGTCCGCCGCCATAGTGACTGCTGCACGTTCCGGCGCCTGCGTTTCGAGCACCTGATCAACCTCGTGCTCGTCGCAATGATCGTCCGCCGCGGGCGCCGGCGTCGCATCAGCCGCCATGTGCACCTCGAGTGGTGTCGGCTCCTCGGCCGCGGCGGCCCGCAGCGCACAGGCTTCGATGAGCGTCTGTGTGACCTCCACGCGGAGCGACGGATCGAGCACCTTCTGGCGTGCACGAGGCGGCTCGAGCAGCAGCAGCCCCGCGCGTGGCTTGCCGCGCAGCGCGTGCTCACCGGCGCCCGCACACGCGCAGCCGAGCGGCACGGCGAGATCGACCAGGGCGGGAATTTGCTCGATGAGCCGCTGCGAGAGCTCGAGCACGACATCCTCGCCATCGAGCTCGATGAGCGAGCGGCGCGCGCTGCGCTCCACATGGTCGCGCGCGGGGGTACCGCCCGGCAGCGAGTAGAAGCGCCTGCGATCGAGCGGGACGAGGGCGTCGAAGCTCTTGGGTTGCGCGGCGAGCGTGATCCCGCTCTGGGCGAATGCGTCGAGCAGCTCCGATGGACGCAGGCGCGCATCGATCAAATCGTCGTCGGCGCCGGGGCACGCGCCTGCGTAGGTGATGTGAAGCGCCTGTCCTTCGTACGCTGCGCGGAGATAGCGCGCCGTTGCCACGGGCGGCGACGTGAAGGTCAGCATGAACGGCTCGAGCATCGTACTCGCGCGCGTCAGTCGCTCAGTGACTAGTGGGCAGCTGCACATCACCGCGGTGGCGTGCTCGTAGCCGGCGAGCTGCTGGAGGCAGCTCTCCGCGATCAATTCATCGCCCCACGTGGCCGGCGCGGCCAGCTCGAAGCCCAGGGCCTGACAGGCATGGGCCAGCTGCACCGGCGAGGCCGGCAGAGCTGCCAGCACGGCGTCGGCGCCGAGGATGATGAAAGGTGTCCCAACATCCGGCATCTCATGCGAGGAGCTGGACATTTTCTGGAGATCACGAATGAGGGAAACCGCTGTGCCCGCTCACTTTACGGCCCGTACATTGCGAGACGGCACACCGACATGCGGCATGGATGCCAGCGTGCAATGCTCATGCAAAACTGGTGGCCCATGGCTACGCCGTCCGTCTTCATGAAAGAAATCACTCGAGTCGCTCGCGAGCAACGGGATCAAATTGCCGCTTTTGGCGCCCGCACCTCTTGGCCCGCTGGATTCACGATCTATGAGCAGGGCGCGACGGCAGACGGCATTTTTCTGGTTCTTCGCGGACAAGTAGTGCTGCGAAACCAGGTGGGCGCGGGGCGTAGCTTCGTGCCGTGGGTGGCGACACCAGGCGAGACATTCGGTGGTGAAGGGCTGGAGGGTTCGGCCAGCTACGCGAGCCAAGCTCGGGCTGAGGAGGAGAGCGAGACGCTGCACCTCAGCTCGGCGCGTTTCAGCGCAATGTTGCGAGAGCAGCCCGCCACTGCCTTGATACTGCTGCGACAGATCATGTCCGAACGGACCGCCCTGCTCGTGAAATTCGGCCAGCACGCCATGCTCACCGTCGAGCAGCGCCTGATCGCGTCGCTCGTGCGACTCGCCCAAAGTCACGACACGCGCGCCGGTGCTGCCGTGCCCCCCGTGCCGCGTCGCCTGCTCGGTGAGCTGGTGGGCGCCACGCGTGAATCGATCTCGCTCGTGCTCGGGCGGCTGTGCGCCGAGGGGCTCGTGCGGCGCGAGGGGGGCGGGCTGTTCATCTCCGATCTCGACAAGCTGGTGATGCGGCTGGCGCCCGCGACACGCCCGCCGCTCGCAGACTTGGACGAGCATGCGCCCGTGGGCGCGGGTTTTCGACGCGAGGCGTAGCCGCGATCGCACCTCCGACGCGCTTCACGGATCCGCGCAGCGCCGTTAGCCTTCTCGCTGTGACTGCTACTGATCGCATCGCCACTGTTCGAGTACCTGCCTCCGCCGCGAATCTGGGTGCAGGCTTCGATTGCGTGGGGATTGCGGTGGACCGCTGGCTCACGGCCTCGGTGCGGCAGGGCGATGGCGGCTCGCCGGAGCCCGAGTTCAAGCGGTCGGGCACCCTCGCGTCGCTCAACACACGCGATTCCCACGACGCGATCTACATCGCATTCCGGGCGGCCGCCGGAGCCAAGAAAGTGGCGGTGCCGGAGCGGCTTCGCTTCACGGTCACATCGGAGATTCCGGTGGGGCGCGGGCTCGGCTCATCGGCTGCGGCGTTCGTTGCCGGCGCGGCGCTCGCGAACGAGATGCTCAATCTCGGGCTCGACTCGTTCGGCATCGCGGAGGTCGGAACGGCGCTCGAGGGTCATCCCGACAACGTCTGCCCCTCCGTGTTCGGCGGCGCGACGCTTGCGCTCACGCACGCATCGAAGGTGATCGTGTCGCCGCTCGAGGTGCATCCGTCACTCGCGTTCGTGTACGCGGTTCCGGAGTTCGTGCTCGAGACGAAGCGCGCGCGCGAGGCGCTGCCGAACGTGGTGCCACACGTGACGGCGGTGCAGGCGGCGGCGAAGGGCGCGGCGCTGGTGCGAGGGCTTGCGACTGCGGACGAGGCGATGCTCGCTGCGGCGCTGGACGATGTGCTGCACGTTCC
>JAQBQC010000526.1 GCA_028287205.1 Gemmatimonadota bacterium | reverse complement strand
GAATGAGCGTCGAATCGGCAGCGCGGAGCATGATGTGCGCGCTGTCGAACGGCTGCTTCGGGTCCACCGGCTTGTCGAACGTCGCATGCAGCGTCAATGAATCGCGAACCTCCACGGTGACGACGTGAGGTCCGATCGAATCGTGGACGAACGCGAGCAGCTCGACGCGTGCCGTGTCCTTCAGCGTGATGGTCGTCGAATCCTGCACTTCGTGCTGGTCCCGATCGTGATTGTTGTTCGCGTCGACCCAGCCATAGATCGTGAACGAGCCAGGGGGAATGTGCGAGATGGTGAAATGTCCGACGGAGTCTGCGCGGTCGATGTACACCGTGCTGTCGGGGTGCGACACCGCCACCACGAGTGCATTCGGCGCCGGATGTCCGGCCGGCCAATCGAACACGACGCCGGACACCGAGGCGCGCGCGATCTCGGGACCGGTCGAGAAGACGAGCCGATGCCCGAGCTTGTCGACATTGCCGCGGAGGTCCGAGATGCCCGGCAGCACGGTGATCGTGTAGGTCGTGTTCGACTTCCAATCCCTGCGGCCGCGGACCGAGATGCGCGAGCGGTGCCAGCCGACGTGCGGCGCGCCATCTCGTGGCGAGATGAGCACGAGCGCATCGAGCGAGCTTGCGCCGCCCGGGCGCTCGCTGACCACCTCATCGTACTGGAAATTCGCTTCCTTCACCGTGACGTTGCGCTCGTTCGTATCCGGCGTGGTCTTGATGAGCTTGGGCGGCTCCTTGTCGGGCGGGCCGCCGGGCGGGAACCCCTGCTGCGCGCAGGCGACGAGCACGAAGAGGAGTATCAGTCTCCGCACAGCGTCCTTTTCTTGCTCGCGAGCTGCTCGCGACGCGCGGTCCATTCGCCGAGCTTCGTCCGCTCGGCCTCCACCACTTCCGGCTTCGCACGTGACACGAAGCTCTCGTTCGCGAGGCGCTGCTCGAGCGCCGCGAGCTGCTTCTCGAGCTGGGCGAGCTCGGCGCTGACGCGAGCGCATTCCTTCTCGAGGTCCACGAGGCCGGCGAGCAGCACGACGACCTCCGAGCCGTCCGGAAGCACCGCGTGCGCCGCGGCGCCAGCAGGAGCCTGAGCGCTCGCGACAATCGTCGCGCGCGCGAGACGCCCGATCAACTCGCTCTCCTCCGCGAGCACCGCTGCGGCACGCTCGTCGCGCCCGATGACCACCGCCTCCACCATCGTCCCTGGCGTCACGTTGTACTCGGCACGTATCTGCCTGATCGCGCTCACCGCTGCGCGCGCGATCTCGAACTGCGACGCGCGTGCGCGCGGCGCACCGGCGGCCGGCCATGCGGCGCGCGCGAGAAACTCGTCCTCGCCCCGCGTCGGGAGCCGCTGCCAGAGCGCCTCGGTGACGAAGGGCACGACGGGGTGAAGCAGCCGGAGCGCCTGATCGAACACGTGCACGAGCACGGCGCGCGCGACGTTGCGATCCGGCCCTTCCGCGGCGACGCGATTCTTCGCCGCCTCGACGTACCAGTCGGCCAGCTCGTTCCACACGAAGCGGCGCGCACTCTCCACGTACTCGGCAAGTCGCATCCCCTGTGTGCGCTCGCGCTCGGTCCACTTCTCGCCAGTCGTGGGTCGCGCCGGCCCCAGCGAAGCATCGGCTTCACGAATGGCGGCATCGAGCCGGTCGAGTATCCACTCGTCGGCGCGCGTGAGGCGGTCCGGCGAGATGTCCGCGAGCGACTGCACGTCGCCGTCGCCGACGTTGAGCAGCAGGAACCGCCCGATGTTCCACAGCTTCGTGACGAAGTTGCGACCCGTGGCGAACGACTGTTCGAGATTGTCCGGGTCGAGCATCACGTCCGCGCCCATCCCCATTCCGGCGATCACCGTGTAGCGCAGCGCATCCGCGCCGAAGCGCGCCACGACATCGAGCGGATCGATGCCGTTGCCGAGTGACTTGGACATCTTGCGATGCTGCATGTCGCGCACGGTACCAGTGAGATAGACCGTGTGGAAGGGGGCGCGGCCCTCGAAGTGATATCCCGCCATGATCATGCGCGCGACCCAGAAGAAGAGAATCTCCGGTGCCGTCACGAGCACGTCGGTCGGATAGAACGCCTTCAGATCCATGCTCGATTCATCGGGCCAGCCGAGCGTAGAGAGCGGCCAGAGCCACGATGAGAACCACGTGTCGAGCACATCTTCATCCTGCCGCACGGGGCCGTGACAGTGCGGGCACTCGGTGATTTCGTCGCGGCTCACGATCGGCTCCCCGCCACATGCATCGCAGTACCACACCGGAATGCGATGTCCCCACCACAGCTGGCGCGAGATGTTCCAGTCGCGGATGTTCTCGAGCCAGTTGATGTAGACGGCCTCCCACCGCTCGGGGAGAATGCGGATCGTGCCATCGCGCACCGCGTCGAGTGCCGGCGCGGCGAGATCCTTCATCTTCACGAACCACTGATCGGAGAGCCGCGGCTCGATCACGGTCTCGCATCGATAGCAGTGGCGCACGTTGTTCTGATGCACTTCGGACTTCACGAGCGCGCCCGCTTCGCTCAGCATCTCCGCGATCCGCGTGCGCGCCTCGAAGCGGTCGAGCCCCGCGAGCTCCGCCGGTACGCGACCCACCGCGTCCGCGACCTCGCGCACCACGCCGACTTCATCGATGATGACAGGCGCGGGGAGCTTGTGGCGCCGCCCGACCTCGAAGTCGTTCGCGTCGTGCGCCGGCGTGATCTTGAGCGCGCCCGTGCCAAAGGCCGCATCCACATACTCGTCGGCGATCACGGGTATCTCGATTCCCACCAGTGGCAGCAACACCATCGAGCCCACGAGATCTCGATAACGCTCGTCGCCCGGATTCACCGCCACCGCTACGTCGCCGGGGATCGTCTCCGGCCGCGTGGTTGCGACGGTGATCGATCGACCCGATCCATCCGCCGCTGCGTACGACACGTAGTACAGCTTTCCGTGCGTCTCGCGCGGCTCCGCCTCCTCATCGCTCAGCGACGTGAGACAGCGCGGACACCAGTGGATCACACGGTGCCCGCGATAGATCAGCCCCTCTTCGTAGAGCCGCACGAATGCCTCGCGCACTGCGCGCGACAGCTGCGGCGAGAAGGTGTACGCCGTTCGCGACCAATCGCACGAGCTGCCGATGGCGCGCAGCTGCTCCAGAATCGTTCCGCCCGTGTCGGCAACGAACTCCGTCACACGCTCGAGAAAAACGGTGCGACCGAGATCGAAGCGCGACTTTCCTTCCTTGGCGATCATGCGCTCGACCACGTTTTGCGTCGCGATCCCTGCGTGATCGGTGCCGGGCACCCAGAGCGCCTCATCCTGGGCCATGCGCCGCCACCGCACGAGCACATCCTGCACGGTGTTGTTGAGGCCGTGACCCATGTGCAGCACCGCCGTCACGTTCGGCGGCGGAATCACGATCGTGAACGGAGGGCGAGAGCCGCCCACGCGCGTGGAGCGTGGCGCGTGCGCTGTGAAGAGATCGGCGTCCATCCAGCGTGCGTAGATCTCCCGCTCGACGGTGGCAAAGTCGTATTGCGGGGCGAGCGGCTCTGTCATGCGAAAAAACTAACCGGATGATGAACGGGCCGCGTTGGCGGCCCGTTCGATGTCGAGCAACGGTGCGAACGATGCGCGGTCAGCTCGGTGATGGCACTCCGGCATCATCGCCATCCGCGCTCGCGGGCCTGTCCGCCTTCTTCGATTTCCGGCCGCGACGCTCGGCAATTCCCTCGACCGGTCCCGCCGCCTCTTCCAGCGCGTGCTCCTCGTCGAGCCACTTGTCCTCGAGCACCGGCTTGGGATCCGCATGCCGGTCCACCTCGCCGGAATTTCCCTGGCGCCGCCGGCCCGTACCCACGCGCTGTCCCTGCCACATTCCGCCCGGGAGCGGGGCGCCATCATCGAGATCATCCTCGTCGAGATCCGACGATTCCTGTTCGTCGCTCCCGATGAACAGGCGGGTCACGACCGTGACGATTCCCGGCACCGTGCGCGTGACGGCCATCGCATGCTCGGATTCCTCGCGCGTCTCCACCCATCCGGAGAGCTCGATGATCCCTTCGCCGATCGCGCCGATGTCGATCGCACGCTCACTCAGGATCGCGTCGCGGCGGAACGCGCGAAGCACGCGCTCCTCGAGTGCGGAATCGCCATCGAGCGCGCGCTCGTCCACC
>JAQBQC010000495.1 GCA_028287205.1 Gemmatimonadota bacterium | reverse complement strand
CGGGCGCACCGACTTCCTTCTTGAAATTGCCCTCGTCGAACGGAAGCGCCTTGATCTGCGCTCGTATCTTCGGATCCCACTCGCGCACCTTGTCGTAGAATCCGGGAATCGCGATGTGTCCGTTCTCGTCGAAGAACGTGGCGAGAATGCGCGCGAGCGCCATCGCGGGATTGACCACGGCGCCGCCGTAGCTCCCGGAGTGGAGGTCGCCCGCGGGACCCTCCAGATCGATCTGGAAGTACGCGAGGCCGCGGAGCGATGAGAGGATCGATGGAAGACCCGGGGCGAACATCGACGAGTCGGAGATGACCACGTAGTCGCAGGCGAGACGCTTCGCGTGGGTGGTCACGAACGCCTCGAGGTTGTCGCTGCCGACCTCCTCCTCGCCCTCCGCCAGCACGATGATGTTCACGGGCAACTTCCCGCGCGCACCCAGGTGGGCCTCGAGCGCCTTCATGTGCGCGAAGAGCTGTCCCTTGTCGTCGACGGAACCGCGCGCGTAGATGCGGCCGTCTCGCAGCGTCGGCTCGAATGGCGGCGTGGTCCACAGATCGAGCGGCTCGGCCGGCTGAACATCATAGTGCCCGTAGACGAGCACGGTGGGCGCACCCGGTGGCGCCTTGCGCCACTCACCGAGAACTACCGGATGGCCGGGCGTAGGAAGAATCTCGGTGTCGAGGCCGGCCGTGCGAAGGTTGTCGGAAACCCATTTGGCGGCGCGCTGCATGTCTGCGTCGTACTCGGATCGCGCACTGACGCTCGGGATGCGCAGGAAATCGAACAGCTCGTCGTGGAAGCGACGATCGTTGTCGTCGAGGTAGCGCGCGAGATCGCTGGCGAGAGTGGCCGGCATGCGGTGGTCCGATGAATGAGAAGTGAGTGCGACGCGTACGAAAGCTCGCGTCTGGAGCGCACGAGTCGCAAGCGCGATGGAGCCGGCGACGAGAGGGCGAGCTCGCTTCTGGGCCAGCTTCCGCGCCAGCCGTCGAGCACCCAGATGCGACGGGAGGCGCGCACAATCGCGCCGCGGCGGAGAGCGACGACCTCGCGCAGCACGACGCGCTCGAAGTGCGGGGCGAGCGCTGCGATCACGGGATCATCTTCGGCCCGGGTGTACAGGCCGAGCACGAGGACGAGACGGTCGCCGGCGCGTGCCCGCTGTGCAAAGGACGGCCAGAGATCGTACTGGTTGGGGCGGCCGCGTACGTCGATGACGGATGTGAAGGGATGGTCCGCGAGGTGAAAGGCGAGCTCGGAGGCCTCCTGGTAGCGCTCGCCGGCAATCCACGTTGTGACTTCGCCTGACGCGTCCGCTCGCGCAGCGTTCACGCGCGTGGCGAGCGTGCTCCAACCGAAACCGGCTCCGGTGGGGTCGAGCGCAGGATTGAGGGGAACGAACGGGATCACCGCGTGCACGTAGATGAGAAGCGTCGTTGCCGCAGCGAGGGCGAGAGCCCCATGAAAGAAAGCTCGTGGTCGCGCATCGCGGGAACGTGGCTCACGCTCGCGGCAAGCGGCGAGCACGATCGCGGAGAGATACGCGGGCGCCTGCCAGTTGGGCTCCGCAGCGGCGCGGAGCGCGCTCGCGAGAAAGAACAGCCAGGTGACGCTCGCAATTATTGCGAATGTGGCTCGCAGCGGATCATCTCGCCTGCGCAGCGCGTCGTACACGGCAGCCGCGAGAATCGCGAGCACTAGTGGCGTGACAAGTCCGAGCTGGGCGCCGAGCAGACGGAGCTCGTGACGGAGCGCGGTGCCGCGATGGGTGGCGAGTCCGTGCGTGAGCTGGTAGGTGAACGACGTCCAGCCATTCTGCGCGTTCCACGCGAGGTTCGGTGCGAACACCGCGAGCGCGACTGCGATCGCGACGTACGGGCCCGGCGTCACCAGCGTTTGACGGAGCGGGGGGAGCGCGACGAGCGCGATGGCGATGCCCGCGCAGAGGAGAAGCGCGGTGTACTTGGTCGAGAGGGCGCAGCCGATCGCGAATCCGACCAGCGCCCACGCGATGAGTCGCGCGCGCGGCGTGCTCTCGCGCCGCAGCGCAGGGACGAGCGCAGCAAGCGCGAGCGACCAGAAGAGAAGGAGCGGTGCGTCGGGCGTCGCGAGTGCGAGCCCGATCTGCGCGAGCGGCATGCACGCGATGATCGCGGCGGCGCGAAGCGTGGCTCGATCGCCGCCGAGCGCACCCGCGGCACGCACGAGCACCGCGGAGGCGAGCGCGCCCGCGAGCACGCTTCCCAGGCGCACACCGATCGGAGTCGCGCCGAGCAGCATCGTGCCGGCGCGCACGAATAGCGCGACGGCCGGAGGATGGTCGAGATAGCCGGCCGCGAGGCGGCGCGACCACTCCCAGTAGTAGGTCTCGTCCGGCGCCAACGGCACGAGTGCCGCCGCCGTAAGGCGCACAGCGACCGCGACGGCAAGCACCAGCCACGCGGCGCGGCGCGCCCTCGGGTCGGATTCGTGCGTAGGCATCGAGGTGAACGATAAGCACGTGATACGTTTCGCTCTCACCTCGAGCCCGTGGAGATCTCAATCGTGAACGCGCTGTCCGGCGAAACGAGTCCGTACCTGCTCCAGCACGCCAACAATCCGGTGGACTGGCAGCCGTGGGGCGAGGCGGCACTCGCGCGTGCGCGCGCGGAGGACAAGCCGATTCTCCTCAGCATCGGCTACGCTGCGTGTCACTGGTGTCACGTGATGGCGCACGAGTCCTTCGAGGACCCGGAAACCGCGAAGGTGATGAACGAGCTGTTCATCAACATCAAGGTCGATCGGGAGGAGCGTCCCGACATCGATGCGATCTACATGAGCGCGGTGCAGGCGATGACCGGCCAGGGCGGATGGCCGATGACGATGTTCCTCACGCCCGAGGGCGTTCCGTACCACGGGGGCACGTACTATCCACCAACGGACCGCTACGGCATGCCGTCGTTCGTGCGCGTGCTTCGCTCGGTCGCGGAGGCATACCGCACGCGCCGCGGCGATGTGCTCGACACGGCCGAGCGTGTGCGCGGACTCTATGCGGCCGCGCAGCAGGCGGCTGTGAGCGCGGGGGAGCTCACCGCGGCGCAGCTCGACGGCGCGGGGCGCGGGATCGGCGCGCGCTACGATGCGCGCAACGGGGGCTTCGAGGGCGCGCCGAAATTTCCGCAGACGATGGCGCTCGACTTTCTGCTGCGCCACTGGCGGCGGAGCGGCGCTCCTCAGGAGCTCGCGATCGTGCGCGATTCCTTCGTGAAGATGGCGCGCGGCGGGATCTACGATCAGGTGGGCGGCGGCTTTCATCGCTACTCGGTAGACGACCGCTGGCTCGTGCCGCATTTCGAGAAGATGCTCTACGACAATGCGCTCCTCTCGCGGCTGGGCGTTCATCTCTGGCAGGTGACGCGCGACGCGGAGGTCGAGCGCGTCACGCGCGAGACGTTCGACTGGGCGCTCCGCGAGATGGCCGCGCCGAACGGCGGGTTCTACTCCTCGCTCGACGCCGATAGCGAGGGGCACGAGGGAAAGTTCTACGTGTGGAGCGCAGCGGAGCTCGACACCCTGCTGGGCGCGAGCGCGCCGGTGCTGCGCGAGTTGTGGGGTGTGAGCGAGCGCGGAAACTTCGAGGGACGGAACATCCTTCACGTACCGCGCGCGCCAGCCGATGTGGCGACGAAGCACGGGCTGGCGCTCGACACGCTCGAGTCGCTCGCCGCCGAGGCGCGCACGACGCTCTACGCGGCGCGCGAGAAGCGCGTGCATCCCGCGCGCGACGACAAGATTCTCGCGGCCTGGAACGGGCTCATGGTGCGCGCGCTCGCCGAGGGCGCGCGGGCGCTCGACGACGAGCGCTGGCGCGCGGAAGCAGTGCGCCACGGCGAGTTTCTCTTTCGCGAGCTCGTGCGCGAGGGCCGAGTGATGCGCGTGCACACGGATGGCAGGACCAAAGGCTCGGGCTTTCTCGAGGATTACGCGGCGCTGGCGCTCGCCGCGCTCGCGCTCTACGAGCTCACCTTCGACGAGCGCTGGCTCGCGCGCGCGCGGGCCACGAGCAAGGCGATGGTTCA
>JAQBQC010000492.1 GCA_028287205.1 Gemmatimonadota bacterium | reverse complement strand
GGCGAGTCGATGGCCGTCCAGAACTGGAACTGATGCGGCGTGTTGGGCGTGCGTTCGGTGGCAACGACGAGCCCGAGCGGAGCGGTCATGAATCCTCGAATGCGAGCGCGCGCGACGATGCCGGGTGGAAATCGAAAAGTAAGTGTCGGGCAAGGGGCGAGGCGCGCGTGCGCGATCGCCGGACCAGCAGTGGCTAGCTCGTAGTAGCTCGCAGAAAGTCCTCCGCGCTGCGAATACCGTACGCCATTCGATCCCAGCGTGGATCCGGCGCCGCGAGCGGCATCGATTCGGCGAGCAGCCATCGCGACAGCTCGTCGGCTCGCTCCGAGATCGCCTCGCGCGGAAGCACGCGCATCTCCACGCGCACGAGCCCCCACAGCGCATCGCGCCCTTCGGCGTCGCGCAGGCGCAGGTACCAGCTCAGCACCTCACTCCGGCCGCGGGGTGCGATGCGAATCACGCTCGACCGCTCGCCCTTGCGCAGCGCGAGCACGATCGTGAGCGCGTCACCCTCGGCGTAGAGCGTACGATGGCTCTTCACCACCCCCACCGCGCACGAGGACTGCGCCACTGCCTCGTTCGAGCCGATGCCGCCATCGATCATGATCGGCTCCCCACGCTCCGCGCACCACCGCTCGGCCAGCGTCAGCTCCAGTCGCTCGCGGTCGCGCGACACCGCGAGCGTCGCGCGCTCGAGCAGCAGTGTGGGGTGCGGCGCGGGGATCGAGCCGTCGGGCGCGGGGCGCGTCGTGTCCTCGAGCATGGGGCCCAGCGCTCGCTCGAGCTCGTCGCGTGGCACGTACGCCAGCGGGGCGTACACACGGTGCTGAACCAGCGGGGCGTCCCATGTGGTGAGGCGGCGATCCGTCCGCGCCCGTACCACTGCGCCCGAGGTGCCGTAGACGAGGGGAAAGGCGCCGATCCAGCCGATCACCTGGCTGCGTTGCGTGCCGTCGAGAAAGGCACGAAATGCCGCTACCTGGGCACCGAGTACGGGCCGCGCGCGCAAAGTTGCATCCTCCGCGCCCTCCGCGTCTATCACATGCGGGAGCTCCATGTCCCGCTCCAGACGTTCCAGCGGCGAGCTACCACCCGTCGCCGTGCGAACGTTGGGGATCAGCCGGACCAGGTGGCGTTGAGCGGCGTGCACGGTTCGGAGGGTCTCGAGAGCGCCAGGCTGGGCTTCCGCGACCGCCGACTGCCTCTGCCGTTCGGCACGTCCTTCCGCGCTGCCCACCCCGTCTCTCGCTCTCTCATTCACTTCGCTGTGATCTCCAAACTCGTGGCGCTCGCGACCATCCTAATGGTCGCCACTGGATGTGACAAGGCGAAGGACTTCGTGCGCGCGGGCCAGACTGCCGGGCCGCCGCAGCTCTCGCCGGGCGAAGAGCTCGATCTCGCGAGCAAGCCCGATGTGCTCTTCCAGGTGTTCGGGGAGAGCAGCGACCCACGCATGGTGCCAATAGCGGCGATCGTGCGCGGCACGCTCAAGCCGATCCGCCTCTCCGCGTCCGGCTGGCACAAGTTCGATGCGATGTATCAGAGCTCGGGCAAGAGCTATTCGCTCTACCAGAGCGGCATCGTGAACGGCACGGTGGATGTGAAACGCGGCATGTGGTCGGATACGAGCGACGCGCTCTATGCCCTTCCCGGCTGCGCGACATTGACGCCGATGGCGAGCGTGAAAGTGAACGGCCGCCTTGCCTCTGACTTCACGCTCGAGTTCCTCGCATCGTCCGCCGCCGCGATGGGCAAGCCGCGCGGGGGCGCCGCGATGAATCAGGACTCCATCAATCGCATCGCCCGTGGAATCGCGCGCAATGTCGCGACATCCGTCGGCATCAAGGAAGCGAAGCTGGACTCGCTCAACTTCCGCGCGCTCGCCTTCTACACGGGCGCGAGCTCGTCACCCACGATCATCGCCTCGTACATCGATGCGAGCGCGGAGCATCCCGCGTCGATAGCAACGCGCACCACGCATCTCGTCGTCATCGTGGACAAGGATTCGTCCGGCACCTATCGCGCGACCTTCTCGCACCGCATCAACGGCCCGCTCGCAGCCGCCGCCTTTCGCCGCTACTTCGATCATCTCGACATCGATGGCGACGGAGTCGACGAGATCGTGCTGCAGGGCTGGCAATTCGGCGGTGACACCTTTCTCTCAGTGCTCGGCTGGAGAGAGAACAAGTGGCAGGAGATCTATCGCACGCGCGCGAACTGGTGCCTCGACGAGCGCAAGGCTGCGAACTAGAAGACGTCGCGCACGCGCAGCCCGCGAATGCACATGATTTTCACGAGCAGCCCGCGTTCGCGCTTCGAGCTCCTCGTCGAAGTCGATCCGCTCCCTTCGATTCGTATCATCTCGTATCATCAAATTGGTAGGGCCTGCCGCTCAGGCGGGCACTAACAGTGGGATACGAACACAAACGGATTGAACGGACACAAACGGAAGCTGCTTTTTTGCACGTTTCCGTCTGTGTCCGTTCAATCCGTATCATCAAATTGTTGGTGCTCGTGTTCCGCGGGTCGCGGACCACTTTTACAACTGCCGCTCGGGCGGGCACTAACAGGGTGAAAAACGGATCGAACGGATCGAACGGATTGAACGGACACAAACGGAGGAAACTCCGAGCACGGACTTCTAGCTCACGACCTAGCCGCCGAATGACTGGTAGAGCTGAACGAGCCGCTGCACGCCTGTGATCACCTGCTCGCGCGGTGCGGCGTATGACAGCCGCACCCAGTCCGGCGTGAAGAACGCCGCGCCCGGCACGATCGCGATCTCGTGCTGCTCGAGCAGCGACGCTGCGAACGCCGTTCCGTCGCAGCCCTGTTTCGTCGCGACGTTCGCGTACAGGTAGAACGCACCCTCGGGATAGACGAACTGAAGCCCTGGCGCCACGCGTGCCTCCTTCACCACCGCG
>JAQBQC010000477.1 GCA_028287205.1 Gemmatimonadota bacterium | reverse complement strand
CGGGCGCAGCGGTCGTCGGGGCGGGCGCGGGTGCAGGTGCGACCTTCTTGTGGCAAGCGCCGATCGCCAGCACGCCGGCGATCGAGGAGACAGCGTACAGCGAGCGAGCGTTCATAGTGGGTCTCTCCAGAGAAGGAACAATTGTACATCGCAACGAAGCCAGGTGCGGTGCGCGCGCACGATGGCGCGCGCTGCGTGCTCAGCGACCATGTCCCAGCGAATGGGACCATGCCGCCAGACGAGCGCCACCCGCATGTGTGAGCTGACGGGCGCGCCCGGATTCCGAATCGAGAATGAACAGCTGCTTCACTCCCGAACGTGACGACGTGAACACCAGATGCCGCGCATCGGGCGCCCACGCTGGATCCTCGTTCACGCCTTCGCTCGTCAATTGCTTCACCGAGCGGTCACGCAGCGAGATCACCATGATCTGAAACATTCCTCCGATCTGCGACTGGAAGGCAACGTGCTGCGCATCCGGAGCCCAATCGGGATTCGAGCGATAGTTCTGATCGCCAAAGTTAAACGGAGTGAGCAACTCCACGTTCGAGCCGTCCACATCCATAATGTATACCTCTGGATGCCCCGCGCGCCCCGATGTGAATGCGATTCGTCGTCCGTCGGGACTGAACTCGGGCGAGGTGTTGTCGGACCCGTGACCAACCGTGATCCGACGAGGACCACCGCCGGCGAGATCCGCGAGCATCAGATCCGTGCCTGCTTCGTCGCCATGCGAGTAGGCGAGCGTGCCCCCGGTCGGCGCAAATGCGGGCGTGGTGTTGAGACCTGTCGTGGTGGACGGAAGGGTCCGTGCCGCACCTCCCGTGATGTCCTTCGTGACGATGCTCCAGCCGTGGCTTCCGAGCACACTATAGGCAATCGTGCGTCCGTCCGGCGCCCACGCGGGCGAGAGCGAGAGCCCCGCGTCACTGATCTGTCGCTCGCCGTATCCATCGCTGTCGACCACGTACACGCGACCGCCGCGCACGAACAGAATGCGCGTCTGCGCGACGCCCCGCGTGCCCGTGATCCATTGCTCGACCTCATCCGAGATGCCGTGCACCGCCAGCCGCCAGTCGCTAGAACCGCCCGTAGGTGGAAGCTGGAAGTCCGCTACCTGCACGATTTTAGTGCCTGTCACATCATGTACTGCGACATGTACACCGGTGGGTGTCACCGTGGCCTGAACGGCCGCCGCCGCTCCCAGCGTTTTCCACAATGGATAGCTCACGCCGGGACCGAGCGACTGCAGCGAGGTGGCGGCCGGCGTTCCCGGAAGACCGATCACATTCACGCGATCCCCGTAATCGAGATCGCGCGCGATGATCCCCTGAATGCTGTCGCCCCATGCGCCGCGCACAGCCAGCACGACCACCCCGGGCTTCGTTCCTGGTTGGTAGGTCAGTCCGATGCGCACCGCGCGCGTGGTGTCCTGCGCGTGGGCGGAACGGGGCACGGCCAGCAACGCGAGCGCGGCGCCGAGCACGAGGGGCGCGACGCATGCGCGTGCGCGTTCCAGCGACAGTGAGTTTGAATCGAGCATCAATGAACCACCGTGGGATCGAAGCTGAAGATGACCGGAAGGACGTCATCAGAGAAACCGTTTGGCAGCGGGCCGAAGGCGCGGCTGTTTCCAGCCGATTCGACGGCACCCTGCGCATCCAGGTCGAATGAGTAGTTGCCGGAGCGCGTAATGAAAGAGATGGCGCTCACAGAACCGTCGCGGCGAATGAGAAACTGTACTTCCGCGCGAACGTTCGTGTTCCGGTGCTCGCCGAAGTTCTTTGCGATTTGCCGCACGATGTTCTCGAGGTATCCGGGAAAGGGAAAGTCGACGCCCTCCGTGCGCACCGTAGCGACATCGGTGCCCTTGTCGCCAACGGGGCCGCCGCCCGCCGGCCTGGTCGTCGCCTTGGGAGGTGTCGCTGTGGGCGTCGGTGTTGGCGTGGCCGCCGGTACGGCCTTCGTCGGCACCTTGGTGGGCATCGGCATCGCCTTGGGCGGCGTCTGCGCGCGAGGAGGCACGGGCGCGGCCACCGGCGGAGGCGTCGGCGCCGGCGGCGCGACGATTCCTTCAGCGCGCCGACCCGGTGGTGCCGCCACGATGTTCACGCGATACATGGGAGGCAGCTGCTTCGGCGGGGCGGGCCGCACGAAGATGAGTGCCGCGACGACGGCCGCATGCCCCAGCGTGGAGAAGGTGAGGGGGAGTGCGAGCCGTGAGCGACCCTCGGCGCGCGACACGCTCACCGTGTGAGCGCCTCGGGCTCGGCCACGAGCCCAACATCGCCGACGCCGGCTGCTCGCATCACCGCGAGCACCTGTACGACAGTTCCGTATGGCACGCCCTTGTCCGCGCGCAGATAGATCCCGCCGCGTCCGCGCTGCGCTGCGAGCGCCTTGAAGCTCGCGCGGAACTCATCGAAGCGCAGCCTGTTCTCGTCGACGAGAATGTTGCCGGCGCGATCGATCGTCACCACCAATCCGTTCTTCGCCTCGAGCGGGCGCGCCTGCGCCTGGGGCAAAGCGATGTCGACGCCCCCCTGCATCATCGGCGCGGTGATCATGAAGATCACCATGAGCAGCATCATGACGTCGATCAGGCTCACGACGTTGATGTCCGCGTTGAGCGGGAGCCGTCCCGCGCGCGAGCGGCGGCCCATCTAGATCCGTCCCTC
>JAQBQC010000527.1 GCA_028287205.1 Gemmatimonadota bacterium | reverse complement strand
CCGAGGGCGAAGGCAGCTAGTTCGAACCGGGGCTACATTGCGGGATGTCTCCCTTCTTTCCGGAGGGCCCGTTCTCGGGTACGCGTGTAGACTCGCTGATCGCGCGACTCCCACGCTCGCTGATCCCGATGGCGTTGCTCACCGGGATCGTGGTGCACTCGTACCGGGTGTTCGTGCTGGCCAGCCCGAGCATCACCTTCGGCTGGGTCTCGCTCTTCCTCGCGGGCGCCGGCGAATACGTGCTCCTGCTCAGCCTCACCACCGTGTACCTCGGGAATCATCCCGTGCGCCAGTGGATCTGGCGCGTGCCGCTGTTCACCGTGGTCGAGTGGTTGGTCGAAGCGGCGGCGGTCGCGATCCTCATCGAGATCAGGTTCGAGCGCATCGGATCGGAGACGGCGCGTCGCGCCGACCTCACATCCATCGTCCTCGACCGACTGATCTGGCACGGCGCGGCGATCATCACCTTCAGCCTGACTCTCGCCGTCGTCGTGCAGACGGTGCGCTACGCCCTGCTCAAGCACGAGCATCGCGATTCGACCGCGATCAGGATCCACGACGAGCGGGAGATGGAGAAGGCAGAAGAGGCGATCGAGGCCCGCGAAGCGCGCGAAGGAAAGCGTTAGCTGGTCCTTCCGCTCGGGTAGGCTCTAACAATATGAGATACAGACAAAGACGGATCAAACGGACAAAAACGGAGAAAACTCGATTTGCAGTTTCCGTCGGTGTCCGTTCGTATCCGTTTGTGTTCGTATCAAATTGTTAGTGCTTGTGTTCCGCGGGGCGGAGCACGTTCGCGACTGCCGCTCGAGTAGGCTCTAACAATATGAGAAAAACGGATTGAACGGATTGAACGGACAAAAAACGGAAGAAACCCCGAGAGCGAGGAGCCGCGGACTCACGGGGCCAGAGTTCGAGAAGTTGCTCTCGTGGGTCTCGGGAGCACACGAACGGCGACCTCCCTCCGGTTTTGACTGTTAGCGAATCGCTGGGCGGCGTAATTCGGGCGTGGACAGGGTGCGAACGGGTTAGCTTTCGGTCATCTCTCACCATGTGCCATCATGCCATACGATGAACGCTTTGTCGCCCCCATGCGCGAGGAGCTCACCCGCCTCGGCGTTCGGGAGCTCCGCACTCCGGACGAGGTCGACGCGCAGCTGAAGGAGGCGACGGGCACGACGCTCGTCGTCGTCAACTCGATCTGCGGTTGCGCCGCGCGAAATGCGCGCCCAGCGGTTGCGATGGCGCTGCAGCACGCGACCAAGCCCGATGCGGTGACCACCGTGTTCGCAGGGCAGGATCTCGATGCGACTGCGCGCGCGCGCGGCTACTTCACCGGCTATCGTCCGTCGTCGCCGCAGATTGCGCTGCTCAAGGACGGCAAGGTCGTGTTCATGCTCGAGCGCAACAGAATCGAAGGGCGCACGTCCACGGAGATCGCGGAGGACCTGGTTGGCGCCTTCGACTCGTACTGCGCCAGCTAAGTGGTGACCAGGTGGCACAAGCTCTGCTAGTTTTCGACCGTTCAACTCATTAGCGGGGAGCTGGTCATGGATCAGGAGCAGAACGAACAGGTCGGCAGCCTGAGCGACCACGAAAAGTTCGGTGAGACGGGTTCGTTCGGGAGCGCCTCGACGAGTGCGCCACGGGTGTACGACAAGGCCGAGGAGACCGCGGCGTCGGTGCGCGAGCGGGCTGTGCAGATGAAGACGCAGTTGGCGGACAAGCTCGAGACGGGCGCGGGACGTCTTCGCCAGCGCGTGACCAACACGAGAAAGATCGACGATGCGATCGCGACCACGAAGCAGCGGGTCGCGGACACGAGCGATCGTCTCGCCGCGGGAATGGAGCGCAGCGCGGATTGGCTGCGCAACACCAACATGACGTCGTTTCAGCAGGGGCTCGAGCGGCAGGTGCGGGAGAATCCCGGGCGCACGCTGCTGATTGCCGGCGCGATCGGCTACCTGCTCGGCCGCGCGTTCAAGGGGAAGGACGCCTGACGAACGAGCAACTCGTACCGCTCGTGGGCGGTGCGCAATGGATCGCCGGAACGACGTTGGCGCTCGTGATCGCGCGCCGGAGCCGCGTGTTTGGCGGTGCCGGCGGTGCGCCGCGCCGCATCGCCTGGCTCGCCCTTCTCGTCTTCCTCATTGCCGGTGTAGCCGTTCTCGTCTCGCTCATTGCAGAGCGGCGCGCGGACGCAGCGCTCATCCTCCCCGAGCACGCGACGTCCGCGTGGCGCACGCGCACCGTCGAGATCCTGTCGCTGGTGGGCTGGCTTCTCGCCACCGTGGCCGCGCTGTGGAACGGCGTGCTCGGAGTGTCGCTCCGTCGGCGCACGGCGATTCAGGAGCTCAAGCGCCGCACCGACCGGGTGCGCGACTACCGGACGCCGCGACCCTGACCCTCCGCGCGGTGCGAAGTCGCTTCGAGCAGCAACCGGAGAGCGTCGTCGTAGCTGCGACTCGAGCGTAGCCGCACGCCGCTCCGCAGCACCACGAGATATTCCCGGTTGGGCATGGGCTCGAGCGCGCGGATGTGCTCCACGTTCACGATCGTCGATCGATGGATGCGCACGAAGCGCGGCGGCAGGAGGCGCGCAGCCATCGCGGTGAGCGTTTCGCGTATGAGATAGCCGGGTGTTTGATAGCTCCAGCAGCTGCCGACGGTATCGGTCGCCGTCGCCTGCGCAGGCAGCTGTCGCGGAGCGTCCACGGCAGTGCCCAACGTGATTACCGCTGCAAACACAGACGGACGCACGCCGCCTCTC
>JAQBQC010000463.1 GCA_028287205.1 Gemmatimonadota bacterium | reverse complement strand
GCGCGCGCGACAGGCCGTGGATCGAGCCATTGAGATAGACGTTCTCGCGGCCGGTGAGATCCGGATGAAAGCCGGCGGTGACTTCGATCAGCGCACCTACGCGTCCGTGCGTCATGTAGCTGCCCATCGTCGGCCGCAGGAGCTTCGTCAGGATCTTCAGGAGTGTCGACTTTCCGGCGCCGTTGTGGCCGATGATCCCCAGCGCGTCGCCCCGTTTCACACTGAAGGACACATCACGCAGCGCCCAGAAGTCCTGGGCGCCGAGCTCGCCCGCGGGCCGCGCGCCGTGGAGAATGCGGCGCGCGACGGAGGGTACGAGGTCGCGAAGGCTGTCGTGGCGTTCGCCGCGCTGGAATTTCTTCCAGACGGCGTCCATCTGAATTACAACGTCGCTCATTCGATCCTCAAACGTATTCTGCGAAGAGGTGCTGCAGACGCCGGAACATCAGCGTTGCGCCGATCATGCCGGCGACCGAGACCACGGCGGAATACACCAGCTCCCACGGATCCCACACAGTGCGCTCCACGCCCTTGATCATAACCGTCACCGGATACAGCAAGTTGTGCCCGTCGACGATCGACAGCCGCAGCCCCTCGAGAATGCCGGTGAGCGGGTTGAGCATGGCCAGGCGCGCACCCACGGGTCCGAGCATCGCCGGTTCGAAGAAGATCGGTGTGAAGAAGATGCCGAACATCAGCACGACCTGCACGATGTATTTGACGTCACGGAAGAAAAGATTTGCGCAGCTCAGAAAGAGCGAGACCCCCGTGGTGAAGAGCACGAGCAGCACGAGCAGCAGTGGCACCCACACGAGACTGGCGTGAAGGCCCACGCCGAGGGCCGGCAGAATGACGACGAGCGTGAGCAGCCCGATCGATGTGTCGAACGCCTGCGCGCCCACGGAGGACAGCGGAAGCACCTCGCGCGGGAAGTAGATCTTGGTGACGAGATTCGAATTGCCCACGAGGCTCGCCGTGGCGAAGCCCAACGCACCAACGAAAAACGCCCAGCCGACGCCCTTGATGGCGATGTTCGCGATATCGACGCGGTGGAGCGTCTGGCCGGAGATCTGGGCCATGGCGTAGCGAATGATCAGTCCGGAGAGGACGATGAGGCAGGGCATGAACACCGCCCACGCAAATCCCATTGCCGCCTGCTTGTACCGGAGCTTGATGTCGCGTTTCGTGAGCTGCTCGAGCAGCTCGCGATGCTCCCATACTTCGATCGTCGCGCTCTTCAAGTCTGCGTACATGCCGGCGGTGTGAGAGGGCACTCGGCAGCCATCCCATGCTCCTGGGAGGGCGGTCGAATGACGTGCGTGATACGCCGAAAACTACTTCCTTTGACGCCCGTGCCGAACGTATTGGCACTCCTCTTCGCAACAACAAGGCCCACCCCCGTGGAGCTGAGGCTCGTCGTTCGTATCGGGCGCTTCCCGCGGTCGCGCATGTTGGCGCCCGCACGCGGCGTCGCGTGCCGGTCGCAGTGGACTCGATTCAGACGGCGGTTACGCCTCGCGCGAACGGCGCCGTGGCCACCGCGATTCGAGCAGCAGGAAATGCGCGTCTGTTTCCGAGATCTGGATCACGCGAGTGCGCTGTTGAAGTATTGCAACACATGCGCGCGCGTCCAGGACAGTGCTGCGAGGGTTCGCTCCACATAGGCGCCGTTAAGCCAGGATCGCGGGAAGTTCGTCCCTCGTAGAAGCGCATTACTCCGCGAACGGGGTGAATCCCGCGGCGAACATCACGACGTGTCTCGTTGGGGCGTGTAAAAAAGCTGGGGCCGCTTAGGCATGAGGCTGGCAGTAGTGAATCGGAAATCCTGATCCCCCGGTTGCTCCTCTAGCCGCTGGGTGTTGTTTCGTGCGCCGAACATTTCACGGGAGTGCCACGACGGTCATGAGGCACGGCGATCAAGCGTTGATGAGCCAACGGTGGACTGAATGACGGCCACTTTCTTTGCCCTTCCTGCCGACGACTCGGCGATCGATCGCGCGTCGATAACGCATCCGGCGAATCCGTTTCTCACTTCGTCCTACGTTCAGGCGCAGAAGGCACTCGGCTACGATGCCTGGCTGCTCGGCCTTGCCGACGGTGCGGTGCCGCAGGCGTCGGCGGTGTGCCTGATTCGGGGCAGCCTGCTGCACCGATGGATGATGATTCCCGCATCTCCGGCCGTGCCCACTGACTCGATATTCTGGGCCGGGCTGGATTCGTTCTGCCGAGAGCGCGGCGTAACGGACCTGGAGCTCTCGACCTTCGCGAATCCCGGTGGAAGGATTCCCGCGCTGCGAGGCGAGACAGAGCGCGTCGAACGAACCGAGTTCGAGATGACGCTGCTCGGCAAGGATCTCTGGGCGGGCATCTCGAAGAGCCATCGCGAGCGGATCAACCAGGGACGCAAGAACGGACTCGTCGTGCGACGCGGGCGCTCCGAGGCGGCCATCGATGCGCACGTCGCCCTTCACATCAACTCCATGGACCGTCGCACGCTCCGTGGAGAAAACGTTGCGCAGACGTTCGAGCGCTCCACCCGGACCGCGCTACTCACCTCGGGTGCGGGCGAGCTCTTTCAGGCGATGCTGGGCGACGAGGTGGTCTCGTCGCTGCTCGTGCTGCGATCTCCGACTGGAGCGTACTGCGAGTCGTCGGGAAACTCGGCCACGGGAATGAAGATCGGCGCCTCGCACTTTCTGCGGTACGAAACGGCCCTGGCCCTGCAGGCAGAGAAGACCGAGGTGTTCTACCTCGGCGGCGCCCGCTCCACCGAGGCTGGCCTGCTTCGCTACAAGTCGGGATTTGGCGCCACGCAGCACCAGATGGCGTCGGTGAACGCGTGCACGAGCTCGCGCCTGCGGCGAAAAATTTCGACGGTCGCGAATCTGATCCGCGACAACCCGCGCGAGATGCTCCAGACGCTGGCTGGCCGACCCGAGAAATTCGTCACGTTCGTAGCGGATCCCTCGCAGATCCCGCCGCCGGCGGAAAATCCTGGCTGGGAGCTGCGAAAGGTCGGAGACGATGTACTCACCGACCTGTCGTCCTCGCGTCCCGAGTTTCGAGCGCAGGCCGCGCGCCTGGCCGAAGGTCGGGTGAACGATGCGTACGGGCTGTACATCGATCAGGTGCTGGCTGGAATCGCGTGGATGATTCCTGGTGAGCACGATGCCATGTACGCCGTGCGCAACGTGAAGCTGCGCGCCAACGAGGCCGAGCTCACGCACTGCCTCACCGTGCCCGAGTTCCGAAACCGCGGGGTGTACACGTACATGATCCGCACGCTCTGCGCGCTCGCGGTAAAGAATGGAATGCGCCGCGTCTACATGATCACGAATCGCGCGAACGTCGCATCGCAGGGCGGCATACTGAAGGCGGGGCTGAAGCCAGCGGGCGGAATTTACAGGCACGTGTTCGGCTTCATCGGGAAGGGCAAGGGCATGGCGATCACATTCCGCCGGCATCGATGGGGGTTCCTCGGTTGGCGATGATCTTCTGCCTTGCGGCCGCGCGACGTTCGCCACAGCGCGAGCCTTGGTCTGGAGGCGCTTGGAACAGCCGGTGAGTGTCGCGAGCCCCCCGCTCAACGCGGAGCTGGAAGGAACCACCACAAGAGCCAACCTCGATCGCACGCTGGTTCGCGGAATCGCGTGGACGGGTGCGGCACGCGGCGTCACCCAGCTGTTGGGCTGGGCGTCGACGCTGATCGTCGTCCATCTACTCTCGCCGGCGGACTATGGGCTGGTAGGGATGGCCGCACTCTATCTCGGTCTCGTGAAGCTGATCAGCGAGTTCGGGCTCGGCGCGGCCGTGCTCGTGCTCCGCGATCTCACCGAGGATCAGGTTCGGCAGCTCAACACCTTTTCGGTGCTGTTCGGCATCGCGGGTTTCGGTGTCTCGGTCGCGGCGGCGTACCCGCTCGGCGCCTTCTTCCACGCTACGGCGCTACCCGCAGTGGTGATCGTTTCGAGTACCAACTCGATCGTCTCCGCCTTTCGCTCAGTGCCCTCCGCGCTGCTGCAGCGCGACATGCGGTTCAAGTCACTCTCGACGATCGACATGGTGCGCGCCACCGTTGGCGTTGCAGCCGTGTTGATCTTCGCGTCGCTCGGATTCGGGTATTGGTCGCTCGTGCTCAACGAGGTCATCGCGACCGTTGCGGCGACCGTCATTACGATCTGGCAGCGGCATGTCGGATTTCGCTGGCCGCAACTCAGCTCCCTGCGCGCCGCGATGCGTTTCAGCGGACAGGTGATCGTTTCGCGAATCGCGTGGTACGGCTACTCGAACTCGGATTTTCTGGTCGCGGGCCGCGTGCTCGGACAGGCGGCACTCGGCGCGTACACGATCGCGTGGACGCTCACGAATCTGCCGATCGAGAAGGTGACGACCCTCGTGATGGGCGTCACTCCGACATTTTTTTCGAGAGCGCAGAAGAGCAACGTCGACATCCGGCGGTACCTCCTCGTGCTCACCGAGGGGCTCGCGATCATCACTTTTCCGGTGGCGCTCGGAATGGCGCTCACGGCCGACGACTTCGTGCACGTCGTGCTCGGCAGCAAATGGGAAGCCGCGATCGGCCCGCTGCGACTGTTGGCGCTGTACACGTCGGTGCGTTCCATCACCCCGCTCGTGGCGCAGGCGCTCACGATGACGGGCCGCGCGCGCCACGCGATGATGAACTCGATCTGGTCGGCGGTGGTGCTTCCTCCGGCGTTCTGGATCGGCAGCCATTGGGGGCCCACGGGCATCGCGGCCGCCTGGGCGCTCGTATTTCCGTTTCTCGCCGCGCATCTCTACCGCCGCCTGTTCCGCGACATCGAGATGCCGCTCGGGCGCTATCTCCGTGCGCTGCTGCCGGCGCTCGCAGGTTGCGCGGTGATGGCGGTTGGCGTGTTCGCCGCGCGGTTTGCGTCGGGAGACAGAGTCGTGCTCTCGATGCGATTCGCCGCGGAGGTGATCGCGGGAGCCCTTGGCTACGCGGTGATGTTGATGACGGTGTTCCGGCCTCGCATGCTGGCGTTCAGGGAGACGCTGCGCGTGGCACGCGCGTGAGCTCTGACGGTTCGCGATGAAACGAGGGCGACTCGGCAGCTGAGTGGCCCTCGTTGAGGGGCTCTTTCGAGCTCATGCCTGCGATTGATGTGATTGCGTCGCGCCTATTGAAGGTCGGACGACGCCAATCCGTAGTAGTGATCACGCGCGCACGACGTGTACGCGACGCTTGTGCACACACTTCGGGCGATCGAGAACAGACGTTCAGCGGTATCGCCCGATGCTTACGACCTCGCACCTGCGATGCGAAGTCAAAACTTGACACGATCGAGCAGGGATCGTCACGTCGAATGGGCGATTGACAAGAAAGCTTTGCGGCGGCCGACACGCCGCGCGTGCTGGGCCAAGCGCGCACGAAAAAGGGGCCACTCGCGAGAGTGACCCCTTTCGTTGAGCGCTATCGTTCGAACTCTTACAATCTTACTCCCGAGGAGGGACTCGAACCCCCGACCCGGTGATTAACAGTCACCTGCTCTACCACCTGAGCTACTCGGGATCAGCACCGTATTTTACCCGGTCTGCGCAGCACGGTCAAGCGAAGCGCCGCTACCGCACCCTCGGCAAATCGCAGCGCCGTGCGGCGTCCTGGAGCCGTGCTACGATCCCGCCTGGAAGACGGCGATCATGTTGCTCCGCAATCCCGCGAATTCTTCGCGTCGATGGATGCGCACGATCAACAGGTCGACGACTACAAGTGGACCCAGCATCAGTCTACTCGGCGTCGACGTGTCGCAAAGCATCATCGTTTCGATGCGGAGTCCGGAATCAAGTGCAGTTCGCGTCAGTTCGGTCGGCGTATTCGCACGATAGTAGGTCGGATAGACATCATCCTGATCTCGGCCATCGGCCAACTGGACGAGCTTGTGTCTGAGCTGCGAGGGGAGAATTCGAGAAGCCCACACCTGCCAGTGGCGTGCGTTGGGCGTGTGAACGATCAGGTGGCCGCCCGGGCACAACAATCGTCGAGCATCGGCGAAGAATGCATTCGGGTCGACCACGTGCTCCAACACCATATTCGCCGTTATCAGCGAGAACGACCCCGACCTGAGCGGTAGCGTGGATGCAACGATCCTCTTCTGAATGGATCGGTGTCGGCGAACACTGGAGAAATCGGGATCGGCGCCGACGACGAGGCTCGCGCGGCGAACGAGCGCTTCCTCTCCCTTGATCCAAGGCTCGAAAATCTGGTGGCCGCAACCGATGTCGAGCCAGCGCGTGTCGGCATCGACATAGCGGTCGAGAACTTCAGCATAGATAGCCTGCGCCGACTTCAGCCCTGGGGCGAGTCGCTTTTCAAGCGACCAATACGCCCGTTGCAGCTGCAGGTTCATTTGATCGTCTCTGTGTTCTCGACGATATGCCCATCTACGGCCGGTGCACGAGCGGGTGGCGATCACCGTGTTCGCGCCTAGAGTCTATCCGGTCCGCGCAGCACGGTCAAGCGAAGCGCGGTCCGCTGCGCCCTCCGCAATTCGCCGCGCCGAGAGCCTTAGATCGCTCACTGCAGACGGCG
>JAQBQC010000447.1 GCA_028287205.1 Gemmatimonadota bacterium | reverse complement strand
AGCGAGGCGATGGCCGCGTCGAGCTCTGCGCGCGATGGCGAGGGCAGCGGTGCCTCGCGCGTGATCTCCCCGGTCGCGTCGTCGGTGTCGGTTTCCGCGCCCCACTTGATCGTCGCCTCGTACTCCTTGGGCTCGCCCTCCACGTATGGCAGCACGCGCGTGGCGCGCCCCGTCAGCAGCACGAGCAGTCCGGTGGCGAAAGGGTCGAGTGTGCCCGCGTGTCCGATGCGTCGCTCGCCGAGCGCGCGGCGAGCGACGCTCACGACGTCGTGCGAGGTGATGCCGGCCGGCTTGTCCACGAGGAGCAGCGCGTCAATCGGTCGAGTCCTCCGGAAGCGCGGCGTCGTCCTTCTGCTCGGCCTCGAGTTCCGCGCGCTCGCTCTTCACCTGCGCGAGCAGCGTCTCGATGCGCGCGGCGCGCTCGACGCTCGGATCGTGGCGGAACTCGAGCTCGGGCGCGAAGCGCAGCGCCAGCGACTTCGAGAGCCGGGAGCGCAGATGCCCCGCGAGGCTCGAGAGTCCTTCGAGCGTGCGCTTCTGCTCCGCCTCGGTGCCCATCACGCTGACGAACACCTTCGCGTGCCTGAGATCGTGCGTCACCTCCACTCCGGTGACGGTGACGAATCCGACGATGCGCGGATCCTTCGCCCCTTCCGTCAGAAAGGTCGCTACTTCGATGCGAATGGCTTCCGCCACGCGCTCAGAACGTCTGTTATCGTGAGCCATCAAAATCTCGGCGAGAATCCGGCAGCGCGCACGGGCAGTGGAACGCCCGTGCCCGCCGATCCGGCTACGCTCTAGAGGGTGCGTGCGATCTGGTCGGTGCGGTAGCCCTCGATCACGTCGCCGACCTTGAGGTCATTGAAGTTCTCGATGCCGATACCGCACTCGAACCCTTCCCGGACCTCCTTCACGTCGTCCTTGAAGCGACGCAGCGATCCGATCGTCCCACTGTACATCTCGACACCGTCGCGAATCACGCGAACCTTGCCCGCGCGGTTGATCACGCCGCTGCGAACGAAGCAACCGGCAATGACACCGATACGCGGCACCTTGAAGAGATCGCGAACCTCGGCCTCGCCCAGCACGACTTCCTTCTCGTCCGGACGGAGCAGTCCTTCGAGAGCCGCGCGAACCTCCGCCACCGCCTCGTAGATGATCCGGTACAGCTTGATCTCGACGCCATCGCGCTCGGCCGCCGCGCGTGCGTTGTTGTCCGGACGCACGTGGAAGCCGATGATGATCGCGCCCGAAGCCTTGGCGAGCTGGATGTCGCTCTCCGTAATGGCACCGACACCGCGGTGGATGATCTCGACGCGCACCTCGCTCGTCGAGAGCTGTCCGAGCGAGTCGGCGAGTGCTTCCGCCGGTCCGCCCTGGTCCGCCTTGATGACGAGACGCAGCGACTGCACGAGCCCCGCTGCGGCCTGGGACATGAAGTCCTCGAGCGACACGGCCGCGCGCGACGTGCGACGGCTCTTCGCCTCGCGATCGAGACGCTGGCGCCGCTGCGCGATCTCGCGCGACGACGTGGCATCCTCGACGACGCGCAGCTGATCGCCTGCCATCGGAACGCCGTCCATGCCGAGCACCTGCACCGGGATGGCGGGACCCGCGCTCTTCACGGGCTTGCCGCGCTCGTCGAACAGGTTGCGCACACGTCCGGAGTACATGCCGACGATGAAATCCTCGCCGACGCGGATCGTGCCGTTCTCGATGAGCACGGTCGCCACCGGACCCTTGCCCGGATCGAGCTGCGCTTCGACGACCACGCCGCTCGCGCGCCGATCGGGATTCGCGCGCAGGTCGAGAATCTCGGCCTGCAACAGAATCTGCTCGAGCAACTCGGGAACGCCGGTGCCCTTCTTCGCGGAGATCGGCGTGTCGAGCGTGGTGCCTCCGAACTCCTCGAGCACGACACCGTGCTGCAGGAGCTCCTGCTTGACCTTCGGCACGTTCGCCGAGGGCAGATCGATCTTGTTGATCGCAATCACCATCGGCACGCCCGCGTTCTTGGCGTGCGAGATCGCCTCGATCGTCTGCGGCATCACCTGGTCATCCGCGGCGACGACGAGCACGACGATGTCCGTCACCTGCGCACCGCGCGCGCGCATGGCCGTGAATGCCTCGTGGCCCGGCGTGTCGAGGAAGGTGATGGTCTTGCCGTTCGCGAGCGTGACGTGATACGCGCCGATGTGCTGCGTGATGCCGCCGGCCTCGCCGGCCACCACGTTCGCCTTTCGGATGTAGTCGAGCAGCGACGTTTTTCCGTGATCGACGTGACCCATGATCGTGACGACCGGCGGGCGCGCGACGAGATCCTCGCGCAGGTCCGTCGTCTCGTCGGCCGCATCGGCGACGGCGTAGTCCGCCTCGCGCACGGCCTGGAACCCGAACTCGCTCGCGATGAGCTCGATCTGGTCGAAGTCGAGGCGCTGATTGATCGTGACCATGAGACCGAGATTCTTCAGAGTGAAGGTCACGATCTGGGTTGGCGGGACCTTCAGGATCGCGCCCAGCTCGCTCACCGTGATGAACTCGTTCACGCGCACGATCGTCTTCTCGCGCTCTACCTCGGCGATGCGCTGTGCTTCCACTTCCTCGCGATATGACGGCTCGTCGGAACGGCGCGAGCCACGACGCGCGGGCGCGCCGCGCATGGCGGTCATCGTCTTCGAGATGTTCGCCGTCACCGCTTCCTGGTCGACCGTGCCGCGCTTGCCCTTCGTCCGCTTGCCGCCACGCTTGTCATCGCGACGCGGAGCTAGCCCCGAGCCGGACGATGGTGCCGCGCCACCGGGCGCCGCCGATGCGATCGGGCGCGGCGGATAGCCGCCCGAGGAGGCGGGCTTGGGGCGCGGCGGTCCGGGCACGACGGGGCGCGGACGCTGCCAGTCGCCGCCATTCGCGGGACGAGGCGTTTGCGTTGGACCCGCGGTGGTCGCGTCGCCCGACCGACTGTATGCGCCGGCATCAGGCGCGCGCGGTGCAGGCGGACGTGCCGGCGTTGGCGGCGAGCTGTAGGCCGTGATGCGCGACTCTTCGATTGGCTGACGCGCGGGTGCTTCCGGCGCGGGATCCGCGACGAGCAACTCTTCCTCGAGACGCGACACAGCCGGCTCGATGGTGGCCGCGTGTGCAGCCACTTCGGCTTCGTGTGCAGCGGTGACCTCGGCGGCCGCAGCGATGTCCGCGGCCTTGCGGCGACGACGGCTCGGTCCCGCCGCGGAGCCTGCATCGGGCGCCGCTTCAGGTGCGGGCGCGACAACGACCGGCGCAGCCGCTGATGCGGCGGCGGCCGTTCCGCGACGGCGACGCGCTGGCGCGGCGGCAGGCTTTTCCTGACGCGCGCGCTTCTCGCGCTCCCACCGCGCACGCAGGCGCGCGATCTGTTCGTCGCTCAGCTGGCTGAGATGACTGCGTACCGGCACGTCCATCGACCGGAGCATGGTCATCAGTTCGTCGCTGGTAATGCCGAACTCCCCTGCCAACTCATTCACTCGAAGCTTGATCAAACACTCCTCCTCTGGAGCCTGCTCATCTCACGTCCGTTTCACTTGCGTTCCGCGATCCCCGAAATTCCTTTCGCGAGATCGCGATCGATCACTCCTACCGCCGCGGCGGCATCACGCCCCACGGCCGCTCCCAGCGCTGCCGCCGAGGGCCCTTCGATCACCTGCACGCGCTTGGCGGCGAGGAGCGGAAGCACCTTTTCGCGACTGTGCCGCGACGCATCCGGCGCCACGATCGCAAGCACGAGCGTTCCCTTCTTTGCTGCCTGACGCACCATCTCCACGCCAACCACCACTGCCCGACTTCTCACGCCGAGCCCTACGAGCCGCAGCATTCGGCTCTCCGCGTCGCTCTGCTCGAGCGGCGCGACCGGTACATCCACTATGCGGGCGGAAGGGCGCCGGACTCTCCGCCGTCGCTTCCATCCGAGCTGCTGTCTTCAGTCAATTCGTCGATCATGGCCATGATGCGATCCGCCTCTTCCGGCGCAATTCCCGGAAGGCGAAGGAAGTCATCGCGATCGAGATCGATGATGTCGTTCAGCGTGCGATAGCCGGCTTCCTCGAGCACGGCCACCGTGGCCGGTCCGAGCGCGCCGATATCGGCGAGGCGAACGTCCGCCGCAGGTGACACCTCTTCCGGGAGCGGCGCGAACAGCGGCGTCTCACCGCCGCGCTCCAGCCACTCACGACTCGAGTACAGATCGATCTTCCAGCCCGTGAGCTCACTGGCGAGGCGCACGTTCTGGCCGTTGCGGCCGATCGCGAGCGAGAGCTGATCTTCGTCGACCACCGCCTGAATGCTCTTGGCGACGCCGTCGCTGAACACGCGCGCCACGCGCGCGGGCGCGAGAGCGAGCTTCGCGAAGCGCTCGGGATCCGCGGACCACGGCACGATGTCGATGCGCTCGCCACCGAGCTCATTCACCACGGCCTGCACGCGCGAGCCCTTGAGCCCCACGCACGCGCCCACCGGATCGATCGAGTCGTCGCGCGAGAACACCGCGATCTTCGTGCGGCTGCCGACCTCGCGCGCGGACGCGCGAATCTCGACGATGCCCTGCTGGATCTCGGGGACCTCGAGCTTGAACAGCGCCTTCACGAAGAGCCCAT
>JAQBQC010000437.1 GCA_028287205.1 Gemmatimonadota bacterium | reverse complement strand
CCACGACGTGCCTGCGCAGAGTCTGGCGCGCGCAGCACTTCTCGTA
Source organism: Gemmatimonadota bacterium (assembly GCA_028287205.1). Taxonomy (GTDB): domain Bacteria; phylum Gemmatimonadota; class Gemmatimonadetes; order Gemmatimonadales; family Gemmatimonadaceae; genus FEN-1250. The sequence goes on along the minus strand of JAQBQC010000437.1, from coordinate 4,840 downwards.
CTGGATGACGACGATGCTCCACCGCTTTCCGGGCGACGACGCCTTTCAGCGGAAGCTGCAGCTCGCCCAGCTGCGCTGGGTATCGTCGTCGCGCGACGCAGCGGCGAGCCTAGCCGAGAACTATGTGGGCGTGGTGCGCGTGTGAGCGACGCGCGCGCGAAGACGTTTCTCGAGCAGGTGGCCGATGGCACGGCGCCACCGCCCGCGCTCGCGATCACGCTCGGCTTCAAGCCCGTCGCGTTCGGTGAGGGAACCGCCGTGTTCATCATGGACACCGATCCCGCTCGTCACGGCAACGTGATGGGAACGCTGCACGGCGGAGTGCTGGCCACGCTGGCGGATTCCGCAATGGGATTTGCATTCGCGACGACGCTCGCGTCGGACGAATCGTTCGCGACGCTCGAGATGAAGATCAGCTTTCTCCGTCCGGTGTGGCGAGCGACGCTCACGGCCTCCGCCACCGTGGTGCAACGTGGCAGAACGACGGGGCTGGTCGAATGTCGGGTGACGGATGAGCGCGATCGCCTCATCGCGCACGCCACGAGCACGTGTCTGGTGCTGCGTGGCTCGCAGGCCGAGGGACGCGGATTGGGAGATGCGAAGGCAGATTAGCGCACTCGATGTGCGCCTGAATGTGCGCCTGAATGTGCGCCTGAATGTGCGCCTGATCGTCGAAGATACGCGGGGCACGAGCCGTGAACGCTGATGGCCCTGCCGACCTCACGCGCGTCGGTTTGTGCGGCCTTTGTATCAATGTGCACATAATCGAGAACCGTCACGGGTCGCGTTTCTACCGCTGCCGACTGGCCGATGTTGACCCTGCATTCGTACGGTATCCGCCCTTGCCGGTAGTATCATGTCCGGGTTTTGCGCCAACTCCGGCAGCAGCCCCGCCTCAGGGCCCCTAACTCCCTATCGTACCCGACGATACGAACGCCGGTCGGTATAATGTGCTACCGTTCCAATTGGAGAGTGGTCACGATTCGGGTGCTCGCCCTCCAGGAAGTTTGAAGCGACACTCGGGTGTGCGAAGGCGTTTGCCTCCTCCCCTCTGCCGTGAACTCACGTTCCCCCGGCAGAAGTGAGGACGACATGACGCTCAAGATCAAGCCCCCGCAGCAGGTGGTTGCCCGACCAGCCGGTGACAACTCGCTCCTCGCCATACTCTCACCAGGCGACTTCGCGCAGATCTGCATGGATCTCGAGCACGTGCTGCTTCGCGTGCACGATGTGCTGAACGAGCCCGGAGAAGAGATCAAGTACGTCTACTTCCCGACCGCCGGCTGTGTGTCCATGGTCCAGGTCACGCCGGATGGCACGGTCGAAGTCGGCACCGTCGGCTTTGAAGGCATGGTAGGGATTCCGCTGCTTCTCCACGGCACGTCCGCGCCGACGCGCGCACTCGTGCAGGTGGAGGGCGAGGGCTATCGCATGACGAGCGCGGCATTCCGTCGTACGATCGCGATGAGCGACTCGACCTATCGCATCCTTCTGCGCTTCGCGCTCGCCTTCTTCAATCAGGTCGCGCAATCGGTGGCGTGCAATCGCCTTCACTCGCTGGAAGCGCGTTGCGCTCGCTGGCTGCTCATCACGCACGATCGGGTCGACGGCGACAGCTTCAAGCTCACGCAGGAATTTCTTTCCTTCATGCTCGGCGTCCACCGGCCCGCGGTGACACTTGCCGCTGGCGTGCTTCAGAAGGCGGGATACATCCACTACTCGCGCGGGAAGATCACGATTACCGATCGGCCGGGACTCGAGGGCGCGTCATGCAGCTGCTATCATGCGACGCGCGATGACTACCTGGCGCTGGCGAGTTGATACAGAGGTAGTTCGGCGCACTGTTCTTGCGGGGCCTCTCTACGCGCGAAGAAGCACGCCACACGGGTGGATGTTCGTGTGCGGGAACGACGAGATAGGGCGCCTCATGGAGTGATGTTGACCAGCGCTCATCCGCTGCAGCGACGCACGATTCGAGACTCATCCGGGACTGTGTGGCAGATCGCCGAGCTCGATGCGCGCGACGTGCCGGGCGCGCTCGGGCCGAACTGCCTCATCTTCGATAGCCAGGCCATCTGCCGCCGCTACTGGAGATATCCGGTCGATTGGTTCGAGCTGAGCGATGTGCGACTCCTGAATCTGATGAACCAGTCGCGACAGTCGCTCGGCTGAAGGTCGGGCGACATCTTTGCACGTGAGAGCCGCATCGGGACATTATCTTTCGCGCGTGCCTCTCCCATCACGCGTTGTTCCCGTCGCTGCCCTCGCATTCGCGGGCGCCATTCTCGCGCTCGCCGGATGCGGCGTGAGTGCTGAGAACGGCGGCCGCGAGTATCGCGGTGCGGCTCTCGCGCAGGCCATTCCGCGCCCGAGCTTCACGCTCACCGACACGCACGGCCAGCCCTTCGACTTTCGGGCGAAGACGGACGATACCGTCACGCTGCTGTTCTTCGGCTATCTCAACTGTCCCGATGTGTGCCCGGTGCACATGACGAACATCGCCGCGGTGATGCGGGGCCTGCCGTTCGATGTCACGCGCAAGATGCGGGTCGTCTTCATCACCACCGATCCCGCGCGCGACACGCCCGAGAAGTTGCAGGCATGGCTCGGCAACTTCGATCCGTCGTTCATCGGTTTGCGCGGAACTCCGGAGCAGGTGAAGGCAATCGAGTCATCGGTGAAGGTCGCACCCTCTGTCGCGGCCGTGCCCGATTCGTCCGGGAGCTACGAGGTGGGACACGCGGCGCAGGTGATCGCGTTCACCCCCGATGACAGCGCGCACGTGGTCTACCCGTTCGGCACGCGCCAGGCGGACTGGGTGCACGATCTGCCTCTCCTCGCGCAGGTGAAATGAGCTCGTGAACGTCCAGTGGTGGTGCTCGGCGCGGGGAGTTCCGTGGCGATGGCAGTGGCAGCCGTATCCCGGAGTCTGGCTCGCGGTTCTCGCGCTCGGTGCTGCGTACGCGCGATGGTCGACGCCTCTCGCGGGCACGCACGCGAACACGACGAGCGCGGGTCGCCGCGTGGGTGGTTGGGTGGCCGTGGCGCTCGTCTGGATGGCGCTCGACTGGCCCGGCGGTCCGCTCGGCACCGGCTATCTCGCCAGCGTACACGCCGCGCAATTTCTCGTGCTGGCGATGATCGCGCCGCCGCTGTTGCTGCGCGGCATCGACGACAATCGCGTGCGCGCGCTGCTCGATCGCAACGGCGTGGCAGCGAAGATCATCCGCGTCGTGACAAAGCCGCTCGTTGCAGCGCTCGCGTTCACGATCGTGATGCTCGCAACGCATACACCCGATGCGGTCGACACCCTCATGCGCTCGCAGCTCGGTGCGTTCGCGCTCGACCTCGCATGGTTTCTCTCAGGGCTCGCATTCTGGTGGCCCGTCGTGCTGGAGGTGCCCGTGCGCGTGCATTTCGGCCCGCCGATACGCATGCTCTACCTCTTCGCCGGCACGCAAGCACACCTCTATCTCTCGATGTGGCTGCTGCTCGGGGATCTGCCGAAGTACGGCGTCTACGAGCTCGCACCGCGCGTCACGGGATTGTCCGCGCTGGAGGATCAGCAGGTCGCGGGCGGGTTGCTGCTCACGATCGGTGGAACGTATGTGCTTGCAGTGATCTCGCTGCTGTTCTTCCGCTGGTTCGCGGAGCCACAGCCGGAAGTGTGAGATTCTCGTAACGCGGCATGACGGCCACTCGTCGATGAGAAGCGCATCCGGACTGCCGGAGCGCTTCGACCACGGGCCCAAATGTCCGACCACGCCACAGCTGCCGAACAGACGTCGCGGTCCGTAGCCATCCTGGGCGCGGACGCCCTGCTGGTTGCGCTTCCATCCACGCCAACGCAGCTCGCCAACGCGTGCTTTGCCGGCGGGTTTGCCGAAGTGTTTCCGGCGACGTGGGGCGACGAGCTGATTGCGGCGGGCTGCCTGGAGCAGCTCGAGACCCGCACCGGTCCCGCGATTTTCTGCGCGTGTCCACTCGTGGCGGAGCAGCTGCGCGGCGCCGAGGAGCTGCGGCGGTTCATCGTGCCTCTCATCTCGCCACCCGTCGCGGTCGCGCGCTACCTGCGCTCGCTCTACCCGGACGATGCGCTCAGAATCACCTATGTCGGTGACTGTCCCGGCGCCGACGATGACGCAATCGATGTGCGCCTCTCCCCGCACGAGCTGCTCAGCACACTCGCCAAGCGCGGAATTCTTCCGGCAACGCAGCGACCGGATCTCGGGGTTCACATCGCGCACGATCGCCGCCGCTTCTACTCCCTCCCCGGCGGCGTCCCCTCGCCGCAGTGGCTGGGCGCGCAATGGCCGAAGCGCACACTCGTCGACGTGCACGCTGGCGATGCCCTCGCGGGCCTCGCCAATCAGACCTTGTCGCGCGGCAACACGCTCATCGACTTCGCGCCGCACCTGGGCTGTGCGTGCGCCGGTGCGGTTGGCGGGACCGATGCGCAGGATGCGCGCAAAGCCGTGATCGCGCTCGAGCCCCCGCGCGCGCAGAGCGAGATCGTGAACGCGGCGGTGCACATCGAGGTGTCGCTCGCGCCCGCGGGCGAGCACCACGTCGCCGATGTCACGTGGGGAGATTTTCTCGCGGCGCTTCCGGCGGCGCTCGCGATGCATCCGGAAGAGGGGGGCACGACTGCCTCGGCGCGCCAGACCTCGCGCACGGCGCCGCGTCGCGTCGTGCAGAAGAAGGCGGCGCTGCCGCGCGCGTACATGGCCGCGCGCGCCGGTGCGCGGCGCGAGCGGAGCGCAAAGCCAGGCGTGGAGATCTCCGCCGTACGCCCCGACGCCTGGGTCGCGCCTCGCGCCTCGGACGAAGGGGTGACCGA
>JAQBQC010000423.1 GCA_028287205.1 Gemmatimonadota bacterium | reverse complement strand
GCACGACTGGATCGGGCCCGCGCATCTCGACCTGCACCTCCTTCATGGCGCCGCCGAATCCACTCGTGAATACCGACACCTTCGCGCCGGCGATGTGGGCAAACTCGCGACGAAACTCCGCGCCCAGCTCGTCCTGGCTGATGTGGCGTGCAGTCTTGGGCACGAGCCGCACGTAGACGAGCGCCTGATCAACACCCGGCGCGCGGAACGGAATCGCGCCGCCGATCGACGTGTACGTGTATGCCACTTCGGGATGCTTCCGTGCCATCTCCGCCACCGCCTCGGTGCGCAGTCGTGTGTACTCGAGATTGCTGCCCCCCGGCGCCTCGACGATGAAGTTGATCTCGCTGCGATCGCTCACCGGCACGAAGCCCACGCCGCCGATCGTGCCCTGCAACACGAGTGCGAGCACGAACGTCCCGGCCGCGAGCCCCGTGACTGCGAGCCGGTGATCGAGTGCCCACGCGATGACCTTCTTGTAGTTGTCCGCCTGGCGGTCGAACCACTTGTTGAAACGCGCGAGCGTCCGGCTGATCGGCCCGCGGCGCGCATGCTCGTGATCCTCGACCTGCGGATCAGGCCAGTACGCCGAGAGCATCGGGTCGAGCGAGAACGAGACGAACAGCGAGACGAGCACGGAGCAGGCGATCGTGAGCGCGAACGGCTTGAACCACTGGCCGGCCTCCCCGTACATGAACGCCACGGGCACGAAGACGGCAACGATCGAAAACGTCGTCGCGGTGACGGCGAGCCCGATCTCATCCGTACCCGTATGCGAGGCAGTGACGTGGTCTTCACCCATCTCGATGTGCCGCACGATGTTCTCTCGCACGACGATCGCGTCGTCGATCAGAATGCCGATGGCGAGCGAGAGACCGAGCAGCGACATCGTGTTGAGCGTGAACCCGAATCCCCACACCGCCACGAACGAGGCGAGCGCGGATACGGGAAGCGCGAGCCCCGTGATGACGGTCGAGCGCCACGAGTTGAGGAAAAGAAACACGACGAGCACCGTCAGCAGCGCGCCTTCGATGAGCGCCTCCTCGACGTTCCGCACCGCCCGGCTCACGCGCTCGCCCGCATTCTGCACCTCGGCGAAGCGCACATCGGGCGGCAGCGTCTTCTGCAGCTCCTTCACCTTCGCCTGAATCGCCGAGGCCACCTGCGTCGTGCTGTAGCCCTTCGACTTGAGGATCTCGATCCCAACCGCCTGCTTGCCGTTGAAGAGCGCCATCGAGCGCGGCTCCTCCGTTCCATCGTAGACGTTCGCGACCTGGCTCAGCCGGATGAGCTGTCCACCGCGATCGGCGACGACGAGATTTCCGAAGTCGGCGGCGTTTCTCAGGCGGCCGCTCAGCCGGATCAGCTTCTCCTGCAGATTCCCGTTCAGCCATCCAACCGGTGACGCGAGATTCTGCTGGGCGAGGGCGGCAACCACCTGCGCCACGCTCACGCCCGACGACTGCAGATCCGCGGGACGCAGCTCGACCACCATGTTGCGCTTCACCTCGCCCACGACGTTCACCTGCGCGACGCCGGCGATCGAGCGCAGGTCGCTCGCGAGCCCGGGATCCGCGATGCGCGTGAGCACGGGAGCCGTTGTGGTGGGCGAGGTGAGCACGAGGGTGAACACCGGCGCCTCGGATGGATCGAAGCGCGTGAGGATCGGCTCCTTCATCTCGGGAGGCAGGTCTTCGCGCTTCGTCGAGATCGCATCGCGCACATCCTGCGACGCCTGCTGGATGGGCTTCTCGAAGTCGAAGAAGAGCGTGCACTGCGCGAGCCCATCGATCGCGAAGCAGGTGGACTTTTCGCCATCGAGCCCGCTAATCCCCCACACGGCATCCTCGACGGGCTTCACGATCTCTCGCTCGACTTCGGCCGGCGATGCACCCGGATACGCGATCGTCAGCCCGACGACGGGCGCCTGAATGTCCGGGAACTCATCGGTGTGGAGATTGAGCAGCGCCGCGCCACCGAACGCGACGAGCGCCACCATCGCCGTGACGGTGATGATCGGCCGCTTGATTGCAAAATCCGAGATGAACATGAACCGCTCCTGCCCGCCTCTCGGCGATTAGCGAGTGCCCGTCGGCCGATCGCCGACGGCGGTGATGCGAACCTTCGTGCCGGGCGCGAGCCCCTGCGCGGCGTTTGCGAGCAGCGTGTCGCCCACGCTCACGCCCGCGCGAATTTCCACCTGATCCGATGCATTGTCGCGCACACCCAGCTGCACGGGCACGCTCTCGACCGTGTCGCTCCTGATGCGCAAAACGAGCGGCGAGATGCCGCGCTCGTCAACGGCGGTCGTTGGAACCATGATCCCCTGACGACTCTCCGTGGCCACGCGACCGTCGGCGAAGAGCCCACCAACGAGCGTGCTCTTCTCGTTGGGGATCGTCACGTACACGCGCACCTGACGCGTCGTCGGATCTGCGGTGGGATTGATGCGCTCGATGCGGCCGGTGAACGTCTGCGTTCCGTAGCCATTCACCGTGAAAATCACCGGCGTGCCGATCTTGAGCGTGGAGAGCTGCTCGGCCGGCACAGACCCTTCGAGTCGCATGCTCGCCGGATTCACGACGGTCGCGATCGCCGTACCGGGCTGCACGACATCTCCCGCGTTCACGGGACGCTCGCTCACGAGACCATCGAATGGCGCGCGGAATGTCGTCTTCGACAGCTGCTGCTCCGCGGCGGTGAGCCGCGACTGCGCGTCCGCCATCCCCGCCTGCGCCGACGCCAGCGCGCGCTGCGCCGCCTCCACATCGCGCGGCGCCACTGCGCCCGCCGACTCGAGCCGCTGCTCGCGCTCCGCATCGCGCGTCGCATTGTCCAGCGCGAGCTTCGCCGCGCGCACCGCGGACTGCGCCGAGAGCACCGCATCGCGGATGGACTTGTCGTCGATGCGCGCGAGCGGCTGTCCGCGCTTCACTGGCTGTCCCTGCTCGACGTAGGTCTGCATGATCGGCCCCGACATCTCGGAGCGCAGCGTCGCGGCCTCCTGCGGAGTCATCGTTCCCGAGATCGCGGGTCCGATGCGGATCTCGCCTGTCCTGGCGACGATGATCCCCTCCTTCCCGACATTCACGACCTCGCTCGTGCCGCCGAGCACCTTTGGATGCTTTTTCCTGTACTGCTGATAAGCCACGACGGCTATGATCACCAGAACGAGCGCCGCGAGCCACCACTTCCAGCGCGCCATTGGGTGGCGATCGTTGCTGAGCGTCGGCGTCATGGCGTCCCCGGTTGTTGGCTTGGCACACCGGGCGGGAGACTCGCTGCGCTCCCCGTTTGTCCGGTCGACGTGCTCGTGGATTGTGTTCCCAGCGGCACGGCGAGCGACGTGGCTTGCGTGCCCGCCTGCGTTTGTGCCTGAGCGGCTTGCGCGGAGCTTCCCGTAAGCGGAAGGTCGCGCAGCAAGGCGAGCCGCATGCGCGCCACCTGCAGATCTCGCGCGGCCGTTGCGCGATTCGCCTCCGCCTGCTGAAGCTGGATCTGCGAGTCGTTGAGCTCCG
>JAQBQC010000403.1 GCA_028287205.1 Gemmatimonadota bacterium | reverse complement strand
GACCGCCATCGCCTTCGTCGCGAAATCCGCGACGACGACGAGAACGATGATCGACCAGAATGTCGCCGATTCCGAGCTATTTCTTTGCATCTTCTTCGCGCTGCTTGCACGTGAAGCAGAGACGCGCATGCGGCAGCGCATCGAGGCGATCGAAGTCGATCTCCTCGCCACAGCTATGGCACTTCCCGAACGTCTGCGGCGAGCGGTACAGTCGTCGCAGCGCCTCATCGATGTGCCAGAGGAACCGTCCCTCGGAGCTCGCGAAGAGAAACGCCTTCTCGCGCTCCATGGCATCGGTGCCCTGGTCCGCCATGTGGAACGAGTACGAGCTGAGGTTTCCGTCGGCCGACTGCAGCGTCGCACCGAACGCCTCGCCATAGCTGCCGAGCTCCTTCACCACGCGCTTGCGCTCATCGAGCAGGCGCTTTTCGAAGTGCGCCAGACTCTTCTTCGGCATCGGCTTCTCTTTTTTAGCGCCTGTCGAGGACGGCATCGCTAATTCACTCTCGTCAAGGCAATGCGGACCGTCTCGGCATCGAGCACGATGGTCTGCACTGCGTCAGCTGTCTCTTCGAAGCCGCCTGCCACGGTGACCTCGTTCGCAAGCACCTCGCCTGCGATGTACGTCTCGTACTCCTGCACCACGGCCGCGAGCTCGGGTCCGCCATCGAGGTCGAGTCGCACGCGATCGCTCACCGCGAAGCGCGCGCCCTTCCGCATCTGCTGGATCTTGCTCACCAGCTCTCGCGCCATTCCCTCGCGCCGCAGCTCCGGCGTGATCGTCGGATCGAGCGCCGCGAACAACCCGTTCTCTTCCCGTACGAGCAAACTCCCCGATGCGTGTCGAACGATCGTCACATCCTCGGGCAGCAGCGGATACGTGGTGCCGTCCACGGTGATCGAAACCGTCTCTCCACGCTCGAACGCGAGCAGCTGATCGTTCGCGAGCGCCTCGACGATCTTCGCCGCCTCCGGCGTCTGCTTTCCGAACCGCTTGCCCAGCGAGCGATAGTTCGCCTTGCCCACCAGCGTCGCCAGCGCGCTGCCGCTTTCGGCGAATTCCACCTTCTTTACGTTGAGCTCGCTGGCCAGCAATGGCAACAAATCCTCGAGCTCTCCAGCCCTGAAATCTGGCACGACACACACCAGCCGGGAAAGCGGCTGGCGCACCTTAATCTCCTTCTCCTCGCGGGCAGCCCTGCCCAGCTTCGCGAGCACCCGAACCCGGCTCATCGCGCGCTCCAGCACCTCATTCGACCCCTCATCTGTACCCAGGGATCGACGAAATGGTGCGAGGTGCACGGAGGTTCCCGTCAGCTCGCGGTGAATCCAGTCGCTGACGAACGGCGCGAAGGGCGCCAGAAGCCTCGTGGTGACCGTCAGCACCTCGTGCAGCGTCGCGAACGCCGCGCGGCTGTCGGGCGTATCGACGTCGTAGAAGCGCGCGCGATTGAGGCGCACGTACCAATTCGATACATCGTCCACCACGAAATCCATGATCGCGCGCGCAGCTGCCGTCGCGTCGTACTGCTCGAGGCGCTCATCGACCTCGCGCTCGACGGTCGCCAGGCGCGAGAGCATCCATCGGTCGACCACCGGCCGATCCGCCGGCGCCGGATCGGCCTCGCTCGGCGACCATCCGAAGTTCGCGTACTGCGCGAAGATCCCGCTGTACACGTTCTTCAGCGTGAGGAAGAAGCGGCCCGCCATCTCGCGGATCATGCTCTCGTCGAAGCGTCGCGGCACCCACACCTGGCTCGACGCGATCAGAAAGAGCCGCACCGCATCCGCACCATGTCGTGGCACGACCTCCCACGGACTCACGACGTTGCCGATGTGCTTCGACATCTTGGCACCCTTGTCGTCGAGCACCATGTCGTTCACCACGACCGCGCGATATGGCGCGGCCTGATCGTCGCCGTTGTTCGGCAGCGCGTCGCCCAGCCCCGTCGCGATCGCGAGCATTGAGTAGAACCATCCGCGCGTCTGGTCCACGCCCTCCGCGATGAAGTCCGCGGGGTAGCGTTCCCCGAGCGCCGTCGTGTTCTCGAACGGATAGTGCCACTGCGCGAACGGCATCGATCCGGAATCGAACCAGGTGTCGACCACTTCCGGCACACGCTTCATCGTACCGGCGCATCCCGCGTGATCGCACGCGAACGTGTACGCGTCGATGTACGGCTTGTGCGGATCGAAGTCGGCCGGCAGCGGCTTGCCAGTGCGCTTCGCGAGATCGGCGTAGCTCCCGATCGCCACCGCGTGCGCATCGTCCGCGTCACACACCCAGATCGGCAGCGGCGTGCCCCAGTAGCGGTCGCGCGAGAGCGCCCAATCCACATTGTTCTCGAGCCACTCGCCGAAGCGTCCCGCGCCGACTTCCGGCGGATGCCAGTCGACACGGCCGTTGCGCGCGAGCATGCGATCTTTGAACGACGTCGTGCTCACGAACCACGATTCGCGCGCGTAGTAGAGCAGCGGCGTGCCGCAGCGCCAGCAATGCGGGTACGAGTGCACCAGCGTTCCCGCCTTCCACAGCACGCCGCGCTCCTCGAGCACGACGATGATGGCCGGATCCGCCTTCTTCACGTGCAGCCCGCCCACCACGGGCAGCGACGCGGGAAACTCACCGCGTCCGTTCACAGGCTGCAGGAACGCGAGCCCGTGCCGCTTCCCTGCCTGATAGTCATCGGCGCCGAACGCCGGCGCCATGTGCACGACGCCGGTGCCGTCCTCCGCACTCACGAAGTCCTCGACGACGATGACCTCGTGGCTCGCGCCCGCCGGATACGGCAGCCAGTCGAGCGGCCGCTTGTATCGCAGCTTCGAGAGCTCCGGACCCGTCCACGTGCGCACCACATCCCATCGGTCGGCGTAGTCCTCGCCGAGCACCGCGCGCACACGCGCCTCGGCGAGAATCACGGTCGGCTCGTTACGCCCGCGGCGCTCGAGCTCCACGTACGGCAGCGTCGGATGCACCGCGAGCGCGACGTTCGACACGAGCGTCCACGGCGTGGTGGTCCACACGAGGATGCGCGCGCCCGTGGGCGCACCGTCGGGAGTCGTGAGCTCGAGCGAGAGGTAGACGCTCGGATCCTCGACGTCCTGATAGCCCTGCGCAACCTCGTGGCTCGACAGCGTCGTCTCGCAGCGCGGGCAGTATGGCAAGATCTTGTGGCCGCGCACGAGCAGCTTCGTGTCGTACAGCGTCGCGAGCGCCCACCACACAC
>JAQBQC010000369.1 GCA_028287205.1 Gemmatimonadota bacterium | reverse complement strand
TCGTGCAAGTGCCAAACCATGCCATTCACGGCTCGGCTCGCGGTGCCGCCACCCACCGATCGCCTCCTTCCTCTATCTCGAGGGTGTGCCCATCCGTACGGCACACGATCGAGCCCTCGAGATCCGTGCGCATCACGGCAGCGCCCACCGCCGTTAGCGAGCGCAGGACGCTGGCGCTCGGATGCCCGTACATATTCCCTGCCCCCACGGAGATGAGCGCGATGCGCGGCCGCACGAGGGCCAGAAACGGCTCCGTGCTGCTCGTGTTGCTTCCGTGATGCCCGACCTTGAGCACATCGGAGCGCAGCTCGCCGCCATAGAATTCGACGAGCCGCTCCTCTTCCCCTTTCTCGGCATCGCCCATCAACAGCATCCGTATAGCTCCGTACTCGGCCCGCACTACCACGCTCCCCGCGTTCGGATCCTTCAGTCCAACCATCCACGCCGAATCCGGCGCGAGCACGTGCAGGCGCACACCGTCGACGACGAGTGAGTCGCCCGGATGCACGCGCGTCCACCGCACGTGCTGGTCGCGCGCAGCGATCAGCGACTTGCGATATGGCGGGCTCGTGCCGGCATAGGCGCCATCCCAGTACGCCGCGGGATGCAGCGCCGCGATTACGCTTGCGCCACCGCCCACGTGATCCGCGTGTGGATGCGAGAGCACGAAGAGGAGCACGTCTCCTCCGCGACGACGCAGATACGGGATCACGGTGGAGCGCCCCGCATCGCCACCCGTCCACTCGCGTCCCGAATCGAACAGCAGCCAGCGCCCCGCCGGCGTGCGCAGCGCGATCGCGTCGCCCTGGCCGACGTCGATCATGTGCAGCTCCATCGCGCCGTGCTGCGCGGGCCACAGCGGGCGCCACGCGGCAATCGCCAGCGCGCCCGCCGCAACCACCAGCGCGCGCCCCGGCGCCCGGCTCACGCACGCGACGAGCATCGCGATGCTGGCCGCTCCCGCGAGAACCGCGGTGGCGAGCGTCGGCGCAACGGTGAGCGCGGCGTACGGCACGCTCGCGCCCACAGTTGCGATGCCGTCCAGCGCGCGCAGCAGCGGATGGCACGCATCGGCGAGGAGCACGCCGAGTGTGCGGATGGGTGACACCGCGACGGCGAGAAAGAGTGTGGGCTGCAGCACCGCCACCACGGGCGTGGCGAGAATGTTCGTGATCGGCGCGACGAGACTGATGCGTCCGAACGTCCACGCCACGAGCGGCGCGCTCGCCACGCACGCGACGCACGACGTGAGCAGCGTGCGCGCGAGCGAGCCGCGCATGCCGGTCCACGAGGCAGGAATGCATCGCTTCGCAAGCGCGCCGCTCGCGACGAGTGCGGCCATGCCGAGCACGCTGAGCTGGTAGCCGAGATCGAGCACGGTGGCGGGGCTCACGAGCGGCGCCGCCGCTCCGAGCGCGAGAGCCGCCCACGGCGATGTCGGTCGTTGCACCAGCCGGCAGATGCCGCGGACGCCGAGCATGACTCCCGATCGCACCGCGGGCGCCGGCAGCCCGATCACCGCGACGTACGCGGCGGTGATCGCGAGCGTCGCGATGCTCGCAGTGGCGGGGCGCAGCCGGGCCATTCGGCAGATGAGCTCCACCGCCATCGCGATGATCGCGACGTGCAGCCCGGAGATCGAGAGCATGTGCACGATCCCCGACACCGCGAACCGATCGCGCACCGCGGGATCGATGGCGCGCTCGTCGGCGATGAGGAGTGCGCGCACGAGCGGCGCATCGCTCCGGAACAGCGTGTCGATGCGCGCGCCGAGCGCGGCGCGCGTCACGAGGAGCGGATCGCGCGAGCCGTCGCTCGAGATGCGGGCGTGTGCGATCTTGAGCCCGCGCGCCGTGACGAAGACCGTGCCCGCGATCGAGACGCGGTCGCCCGCGGCGGCGCGCCCGCGCTCGACCGACATCGAGGTGGCCATCGCGCACGCGGGCCAGCGAACTCGCGCGCGCACGTACGCGCCCGGCGCGGCCGCGTCCTCGAGCTGCGCGCTCCATTGCCCGCGATGCGGCGCATCGGCGCGGCATCGCGCGTCGTGCGCGGCGCTCCAGAGGGCCATGCATGCGCCGGCGGAAGCGAGTGCGCCGAGCGCCGCGTGGGCGGCGTTGCGGCGGACCGTCGCGAGCGCGGAGTAGGCGACGCCGCACGAAATGGCTGCGGCCGGCGCGCCTGTGAATCCGGCGACCAATCCCGCGGCGTATGCGAGCACGGCGATGGCGATGAGCGGCACCGCTCAGCATCGCGAACTGCTGCGCGCCGCGCCGCATCGGCGTGGCGCCGCTACAAGCGCGCTAGTGCGCCGGGTGGCGTGGGTTGGCGGCGACGCGCTGGATCGCGTCGAGCACGATCACCGCGAGCTGAGCGCGCGTCTGATCCTTTTGCAGGTCGAGCGCGATCAGCGCCATTCCGGTGTCGGTGCCGCCGCTGTAGCGCGGGCGCGTCTTGTTCAGAACGTAGGCGAGCGCGTCCTCCTTGCAGCTCGCGCACGTGCAGGCGCCGGGCATCTTCGCGACGAGATCGAGGTAGATCCCGACGACGGTGTCCTCGAGGAGATTCTTCATCCGGCCATCGGTAGCGCGGCGCGCGCGGGCACGACGGCGCCGGTGAACGTCGAGCCGGTGGTTCCGGTGAGCTCCACCATGAAGTAGCGGCCGATCATCGACTCGTCGCCCGGAATGAGCACGGTGCGATGGTGGCGCGTGCGCGCCTGCAGCAGCGTCCCGCGACGCGAGAGCTTCTCCACGAGCACCTCGTGGCGCGTGCCGAGCATGCCGAGATTGATCGAGCGAGTGCCGGCGCGCACGGTGGCGATGAGCCGCGCGAGCCGCTCGCTCGCCACCTCGTCGGAGATCGTCCACGACTCGGGCAGGCGCGTGGCCGGCGTTCCCTCGCGCGCAGAGAACTTGAAGGTGTACGCGTCGTCGAAGCCGATCTCGGTCACCATCTCGAGCGTTTCCGCGAACTCCTCTTCGGTCTCGCCGGGGAATCCCACAATGATGTCCGTGGTGAGCGCGAGCCCGGGAATCGCGGCGCGCAGACGAGCCGCACACTCGCGATACTCCTCGCGCGAGTAGCGGCGCAGCATGCGCTTGAGCGTGGT
>JAQBQC010000360.1 GCA_028287205.1 Gemmatimonadota bacterium | reverse complement strand
GCCACGCTCGGGATGTCCTTCGGCGGAGTACTGTCGATTGCGGTGCTGATCGTTGCGGCGCTCGTGTTCGTTCCGCGCGGCATTCGCATCGAGCGATTCGATCAGATCGCGCTTGTTCTCACGCCGATTCTGGGACGGTGGGGATTCTTCCTGTTCGCTGGATCGCTGGGGATCGCCTGCTTCGGCGCGATGCTCGAGATCGCGCTCTCGGTGGCATACATGATCGCGCAGGGCTTTGGCTGGAAGTGGAGCGAAGATGCACGTCCGCGCGATGCAGCACGATTTGCGCTCGTGTACACGGCCACGCTCGCCGGAGGCGCAGTGATCGTGATGCTCGGCATCGATCCGCTCGCGATCACGCTGATGTCGATGGCGCTCACTGGTGCGCTCCTTCCGATCGCGATCGTGCCGTTTCTCATCCTCATGAACGACCCGCACTACGTTGGAGAGCACCGAAACGGCTGGATCTCCAACACGGTGGTTTTTGCGATCGTCGGACTCGCCTTCGTGCTCGCGGTGGTATCGATTCCTCTCGAGATCATGGGCAGTTGAATGGACATCGCCGTGGTGCGGGACCTGCTCGACAAGCAGCTCGTCGATCGCGACGGCGAGCCGCTCGGACGCGTTGACGGTGTCGTGATGGCGTACACTGTGGATGCTCCGCCGCGCATCACGCATCTCGAGCTCGGCGCGCAGACGCTCGCGCGCCGCCTGCCGCAGCCATTTCAGGGCGTGCTCGCGGCGCTCGCACGACGCCTCACCCCTCGCGGCGACGCGCCATATCGCATCGAGGCGAGCCGCATCATCCACCTCGGCCGCAAGATCAAGATCGACATCGACGGCGCGCGCTCCGCGGCGCGCGAGACCGAGCGATGGATTCGCGATCACATCATCAAACAAATTCCGGGGAGCTGAGCGACGATGCGGAACATCAACATCGAGCTGCTGCTCGACAAGGAGGTCAAGGATCCTGCGGGACGCCGTGCGGGGCGGATCGAGGAGATTCGCGCGCGGAAGGACGGTGACGACATCGTCGTCGAGGCGTACCACCTCGGCCCTCAGGCATTGCTCGAGCGGCTCGCCGCACCTGTCATGCGACTCAGGCTATTTCGTGCGCTCGGCCTTCATGTGCATACACACGGCCGGCGCGCGCAATGGGATCAGATGGATCTATCGGATCCCGAGAAGCCCGTGCTCCGTTGCCCCGTGGACGAGCTGACGAAGCTCGTACGATGAATTCGAGACTGCGCGGCTACCTCTTCTTCTCCATGAAGAGTGCTCCCGCCTTGGCCGCATCGGTCGGCACTCCCGCGAGCGTAAGGGCGCGCGCGAGCACGGGATCGCGCTTTGCGGCAAGGTCCGTCGACGTGGGCAGGAGCAGCTCGTCGGGCTCGACTCCGACGCGTTCGAGCCGACCGCCATCCCTCATGATGACATCGGCGTCCGTGACCTGCACACCGAAGAAAATTCTTGTTTCCATGCCCACCGACAGCGAATGGAGGAGCGACACCATCACCGCTCCGGCGGTGCGATCTCCGATCACCTTCCCGCGACCCGAGAGCTGCATCGTGCGCGCGAAGATTTCAGAAGCGGAGGCGGATCGGCTGTCGACGAGAACGAAGAGTTTTCCGGCGTAGGCATCCGCTCCTCCGGCCTTTGCAACGAGCGGAGACTTCTTGCGGCGCTCGCGCGTGGTCCCGATCACCACGGAATCGCGACTGACCTGCTTCACCAGCTCGAGCATCGCCTGAACGTATCCACCACCGTTGCCGCGAAGATCGATGACGAGCGCATTTCGCTTTCGCGCCCGATTGATCGCATCGCGAACCTGCTCGAGCGGCACGATAAACGTCGGCATCTTCCAAATGATGACCTGATCGCCGTACTCGACGTACTGTCCTTCTGTGCTCTCGCGGTCGTTGTTACCGTCTCTGAGCATCTGATTGATGTCCCGCCCGCCGTCGGAGCCCGTCAGATCGACGATGGCGCTGCGCTGTCGCACTTTCGCGGCGAGATCGAAGACTCGGACCTCACTTCCAGGAGCGCGCATCGCGACCTGCAGCCGAGGCTGTGGTCGCAGCAGCCGGTACAGATAGTTCAGCTGCCACAGATTGTCGCGCGTTATTGTGAGGCCGTTCACGCTCACGAGCTGGTCGCCAACGCGCACGCCCTGACGTGCCGCGTCGCTCTCCGGCTTCACCGAGATCACGAAGCACGAGTCGCCGAACATCGCCATGTTCCAGCCATAGTCGACGCTCATCGTCTGCGATGGCGGCGCGAAGTACGTGTGCGAGTCGTTGAGCTGCAGCGCGAACCAGGCGATGGCTCCCAGCGCACCATCGGGCGCAACCGCATTGCGGATGTGTGCCGAAGCGGAGTCGTAGGCACTCTGCAGATTCGCTCCGCCATACGTAGAGTCGTAGTACTTCTCTGCGATCTTCTTTCGCACTGCGTCGAGCATGTCCTGTATCTTCCGGCGCTCGGGCGCCGGAAAACTCTGCGACTGCGCGTGCGCGACTCCGGCGAAAGGTACGAGCACGGCGACGTTGAGCAGCGCAATGGCAGACAGCGAACGACATCGACGCGTGACCACAGTCATCTGCCTTTTTCCGGTGAGTTGGAGGGCACCCGGGCACATCGTACGGTGTGGTGCGCGAGACGCGCAAGCATCGTTTCGGACTATAAGGTGCAAAGCAGCCCGAAATTCGACACGGAGCGCGCGCAAGACTATTTTCTGAACGAGCAAGACGGATCAGCGTTTTGGGTGGCCAGACTTTGCGACGCGCATGCGCCGCATCGGAATCCATGTGGTAGTGAACGAGCAATCCCTCCATCTCATCCACAGGAATAGAATGTTCCGACGATTCGAGACGGCACTCCTGATAATGATTGCCGCAACCGCAACGGGCGGCGCGACGCACGCGCGCGCCATCAGCGGCACCTGTGCGCCCAAGGACGAGAGAAGCGAGCGTCTCCTCGCGAACTTCAAGGCCTTTGTCGGGAAAACGGACATGGGCGGCACCATTGAAAAGACGACGATGGGAGTGGCGAGTGTCACTCCGTCCGAGGTGGTGCTAGTGACGGACAAGGCGCTATGCACGAAGGCGGCGGCGGCCATCAACAAGGAAAAACTGGAGAAGCATTCGAGCTACACGCTCTACGTCGTAACCCTTGGTTCGTCGTACGGAGTGGAGGACACCAAAGTGCCTCAGGCCGGATTCGAGGTCGCTTATGTTTTTGACAAGAACTGGAAATACATCGGCGTCAGAGGGATACATAGCTAAACCGGGCTCAATATCTAGAAAGAATTCCGAGCCCCAAGTGCCACGATGCAAAAGTGCCCCGCCGAATCTCTTCGGCGGGGCACTTCGCTATTGCTGAACGACCTTCCTACTCGGCCGAGTCGACGTCCTCGTCCATGATGATCGGAGGCGCGTTCTCTTCGTCCATCGGGATCACCTTCGACGGCGTCTCGGGACGCGGCGGCTGGTCTTCCGGCACGTTCGTCACCGTCAGCACGATCCGGCGATGGATTGGATCCACCTCGAGCACGCGCATGTCGAACTTCATTCCCTCGTACACATCGTCCGCGGGATTCACGACCGGCTTGCCGAGGTTGAGCTGCGAGATCGGAACGAAGCCTTCGATGTCGTTGCCGATGTCGACGACAACGCCCTTGTCCATCAACCGGACGACCGTACCGCTGACATCCGTGTTCACCGGGTAGCTCTCGCCGATGCTCAGCCACGGATCCTCGATCGCCTGCTTGAGTCCCAGCGAGATCCGCTTGTTCTCGGCGTCGATGTTGAGAATGACGACATCAACCGCGTCACCCTTCTTCACCACTTCCGACGGATGCTGCACGCGCTTCGTCCAGCTCATGTCGGAAATGTGGATCAGCCCATCGATGCCCGGCTCGATCTCCACGAACGCGCCGAAGCTCGTCAGGTTGCGCACCTTGCCGTTGATCCGCGTGCCCACTGGATACTTGTATGGCAGCACGACCCACGGATCCTGCTCCGTCTGTTTCATGCCGAGCGAGATCTTCTCCTCGTTCGGATCGACCTTGAGCACCACCGCCTCGATCACTTCGCCGATCGATACGAGCTTCGATGGGTGACGGACGTTGCGCGTCCAGCTCATTTCACTGATGTGCACGAGCCCTTCGATGCCCGGCTCCAGCTCGATGAACGCGCCGTAGTTCGTGATCGACACGACCTTGCCCTGAACGCGCGTGCCGACCGGATACTTCTCGGCCACGTCCTTCCACGGATAGCTCTGGAGCTGCTTGAGGCCGAGCGAGATGCGCTCACGCTGCCAATCGATGTCCAGCACCTTCACCTCGAGCTCTGCACCGATGGCAACGAGCTCCGACGGGTGCGAGATACGGCCCCACGACATGTCCGTGATGTGCAGCAGTCCATCCACGCCGCCGAGGTCGATGAACGCCCCGAAGTCGGTGATGTTCTTGACGATGCCCTTCCGGATCTGGTCCTTCTCCAGCTCCTTCATGAGCTTCTCGCGCTT
>JAQBQC010000331.1 GCA_028287205.1 Gemmatimonadota bacterium | reverse complement strand
ACCACGCTTCCGTCGACACGTCCTTCGGCGGTGGCAGCGACTTGATGTACGCCACGAGCCGCCAGATCACCGCCGGCTGCAGCGCGCCGCCGAACGAGGGCATCCCCTTCGGACGTCCCTCGGCGATCGAGCGATAGATGTCCGCATCGCTGCCGCCGTATCTCCATCGCCCATCCGTGAGACTCGGCCCCACCGCGCCGACGGCGCCGCCACCATGGCATCCGTCGCAATTCATGCTCGTGAAGAGCGCTGCACCTTCGGCAGCGGCCTTCGGGTTCTCCGCCTCCGAATTGGCGATGCGCTCTGCCGGCGGCGCGAGGCCACCCGCGAACACCCGATCTTCATGGCGCGAGATGACGAGCGCATTCTCCGCGGTTTTCGATGCCGCCGATGCGGGTGGAGCAACGCTCCGCTCGCGGCACGCGCACATCGCGATCACGAGCATCGTCAGCGCCACGCGCGTCCGGCACGAGAAATGTCTCACTCGATGTTTCCTCCGCTACAGCGCAAAGATCCAGACAATGCCGCCCTGGCTCGTGTGACGGGCGAGGTCCCGCGCGAAATCCGCGGGATCGCGAACGTCCGCCGGGTCGTCGGACTTGTAGTCTCCGGAGAGCAGCAGCCAGTCACCGCCAATGCCGGCGTAGATCGCCACGTACTGTTTTCCGTCCGCGCCCCTGAAGGTGATCGGATCGCCGACGACGCCCGAGCCAACCTTGAATCGCCAGAGCAGTGCACCGGTCGTTGCGTTGGCAGCCTTGAACCAGCCGTCGAGCGTGCCATAGAAGACGACGTTGCCGCGCGTCGCGAGACTCCCGCTCCACACCGGAAACTTTTCCTTGATCTCCCACGCGCGCTTGCCCGTCGTCGCATCCCACGCGATGAAGGCGCCGAGGTTCGGATCGCTCCCCGCATGATAGGGGCTGTTGATCCCCATGAAGGGAGTGCCAGCGAGATGCGCAGTCTGCACCGCCGCGTAATCCATGCACATGCTGTTGGTCGACGCGTAGAACAACTTCGTCACGGGAGAGAATGCAACTGGCGACGCAGGACTCTTTCCCCCCTCGAGCGTCGGGCAGATGTCCTTCACATTGCCCTTCGACGCGCCTGTCGCCTTCGCCTCGTTGAGCACCGGTCGCCCCGTCGCGAGGTCGATCTTCGAGGCCCAGTTCACGTGCACGTACGGCTCTGCGAGAATCACCTCGCCGGTCGTGCGATCCATGGTGTACGCGAAGCCGTTCTTGTCGAAGTGCACGAGCGCCTTGCGCAGCTTCCCCTTTACCGTGAGATCGACCAGCACCATCTCGGCCGCCGCATCGAAGTCCCAGCTGTCGTGCGGCGTGAACTGATACGCCCACACGAGCGAGCCATCTTCGGGACGACGCGCGAGCACACTCGCGGTCCACTTGTTGTCGCCCATGCGCTGATCGGCATTGTACGGCCCCGGATTGCCGACGCCGTAGTAGACGAGATCGAGCTCGGGATCGTACGACATCCACCCCCACACCGGCGCGCCGCCGTGCTTCCACGTGTCGGCGGGCCATGTCGTCTGTCCGAGCTGCGCGCCCTTATCGTAGAACGCCTTGAACGTGCCGGCTTTCGCCAGCACGAGACTATCGGGGCCGATGTTCGTTGCCGTCCACGCGATCTTGCCCGTCGCGAGATCAAGTCCCTTCACCCAGCCGAGAATGCCGAACTCGCCGCCGGACGCGCCCACCAGTACACGATTCTTGACGATGAGCGGCGCCATCGGCGTCGTCTCGCCCTGCGCGAGATCTGCGATCTTCGTGTTCCAGAGCTCCTTTCCCGTCGCCGCATCGATCGCGACCGTGTGTCCGTCGAGAAGGTTGTACACGATCTTGCCTTCGGCGTACACGGCGCCGCGGTTCACCGCATCGCAACACGCGATGCCGAGCGAGTTCTGGTCGACGGCGGGGCGGTACTTCCACTTGAGCGGATAGCCGTCCTTCGTGAGATCGAACGCGTACAGCACGTTGGGGTACGGCGTGACCACGTACATCGTGTTGTTCACGACGAGCGGCTGCCCCTCGTGTCCGCCGAGTGTGCCAGTGGAGAAGGTCCACACCGGGTGGAGGCTCTTCACTGTGGCGGGGGTGATCTGCGCGAGCCCGCTGAATCGCGTGGCCGCGTAGTCCTTTGACGGCATCGTCCACTGGCCGTCGCCCGCGTCCTGCGCTTGCGCGGAGGCGAGCCCGAGCAGGGATGTGAGCGATAGAGCGAGAACGACCACAGAGCGGTGCAGGGACATCGGCATCTCTCACGGGAGGGTGCTGAGCTCGAAGCGCTGCTCTAAGATCGCGTCTGACCGCGAATTCGCCACCACCCATGAGCCGGGTGATGCGCGAATGGTGCGCGTGCTATTTGGGCAGCTTGGCGGCCAGGAGCTCGGGCTTGCCGACGTTTGGCGGGGAAGCGAAGAGGTCAGGAGCCTTCGCGAAGAGTGCGGCAGCGACCTTTCCGTTGAGATGTGCATCGCGGCCGGCCTCGTTCTCGAACACATCGAAGATGCCGAATCTGCTCGGGGCGGTGCGAATCGCGAACCACGCGATCGTGCCCGGCTCCGCCTCGACGAGTGGCAGCGCGCTCTTCAGGAATGCTTCGACCTCGGCTTCCTTGCCTGGTTTGGCTTCCATGCTGACGAATATGGATAGGTTGACCATGATCTTCTCCTCGAGTGGGTCTGTTAGCTACTTCAAGTTTCTCGGAGGCGCCGCGAGATCGAAGCAGCTCTCACCTGCGCCGTAACGCCACGAGTGAGACTCTCGCGCGGTTGCATGCCACCGCTGCGATCACCCACGACCTCGGTGCGCGGATCGATTCGTCGTCGGAGTCGGACACGCGATGCGCTCCGAGGGATGTTCGCGGAATATGTGCGCCGCGCGCAGCACTGCCAATCCAGTGGCCCTAGACGACACCCGCTTGCGCGGCAACGTGCTCGCGCCCGGTTCGAAGCTCGCCCCGCCGCACATACGAATCGATGGCGTGCGCCGCATCGCGGCCCTCGCGGATTGCCCACACGATGAGCGACGCACCCCTGTGCGCATCGCCGGCCGCGAACACGCCGTCCACGCTCGACATGTGATGCGCATCCGTGATGACGCAGCCGCGCGCGTCGAGCCCGACGCCGAGCTGCGCGTGTGGACCCACGCGCGAGGGCCC
>JAQBQC010000309.1 GCA_028287205.1 Gemmatimonadota bacterium | reverse complement strand
GATCTCGACGACTCGAAATTCGCCGCGGGTGAGCGTGCCGGTTTTGTCGAAGACCACGGTGTCCAGATTCCGCGCCTCCTCGAGTCCGCGCCGGTCTCGAATCAGCAATCCGCTTCGAGCCGCAAGTGTGGTGGAGATGGCGATCACCAACGGAATGGCGAGCCCCAGCGCGTGCGGGCATGCGATGACGAGCACCGTGACGACACGCTCGATCGCGAACTCGGGAGTGGCGCCAAGGGCGAGCCACACGACGAACGTCGCGATTGCCGAGCCGATCGCGATGAGGGTCAATGCAAATGCTGCTCGATCCGCCAGCGCCTGTGCGCGCGACCGCGACATCTGCGCTTGCGCAACGAGCCGCGTGATCCCGGCGAGTGCGGTGCGATCGCCCGTGCCGGTAACCTGGACGCGGAGCGATCCGTTCCCGTTGATGCTCCCCGCGATGACTTTGTCCCCCTCCTTCTTTTCGACAGGGCGCGACTCACCCGTGAGCATGGACTCGTTCACTTCACTCGTGCCCTGGCGCACAACACCGTCCGCGGGAATTGCTGCACCGGGCTGCACGAGCACGATGTCGCCTTCCTCGAGGGTGGAGAGCGGAACGTGCTCGATCCTGTCACCCACGACTCGCAACGCTTCGTTTGGGAGAAGCTTCGCGAGCTCCTGAATCGCGCCCTGCGCCTGCGAGATCGAGCGCATCTCGATCCAATGCCCGAGCAGCATGATCACGACGAGCGTCGAGAGCTCGTCCCACAGCGGCATTCCCGGGTAGCCGAGCGTCACCGCGACGCTGAAGAGGAACGCCACCGAGATGGCGAGCGCGATGAGCGTCATCATCCCGGGCAAGCGATCGCGCAGCTCGCGCACTGCGCCTTGCAGAAATGGCAGTCCGCCGTAAAAGAAGACGGCTACTCCGAACACTGCGGAGATGTAGTTGGATCCCGGAAACGCGGGCGCGCGGTATCCGAGCGCGGCCTGGAGCATGTGGCCCCACACGAGCGTGGGGATCGTCAAGGCGAGCGAAATCCAGAACCTGTCGCGGAACATCGCGACGGAGTGTCCGGCGTGAGCATCATGACCCCGCGCCTCGCCGGGGCCGGTGTGGTGAAGGTGCGGATCGTGAGCGACGTGAGTCGCGCCCGCGCTCGCCGCTTCTGCCAGCGGATCCCATTCTGCTTCCTTGCTCACGACGCGTGGCTCTGCGTGCGCGTGGTGTCTCTGATCGGTGTCGGCTTCGCGCGCGATGTGATCGTGTTTCATGTGCTCTCCTCACTGCAGTCTACCTACGCGCCACTGCGAGATCGATTCCGGAATCAGTCTCTGCCGCAGAGGCTGTGTTGGATGGCAGGCAGCGGCATGCTGTTCGAGAGTCCGTGGCGGATTCTTTCGCCGCGCTGGCTTGTTGAACGCGATTGAGCGCCATTAGGTTCAAGGATCATGCATCGCCTGCGTCGCATCCTCCGTTCATCGCGCACCGCGCGCGCGCTGGTCGCGCTCATCGCGGTGATGGCGGTCTGGAATCTTGGCTGCATCGGATTTCAACCGTTGTTCGTGCGCATGGTCGGATCAGCCGCAAGCATGGGCATGGTATGCGATACCGAGGGGATGCTCGTTGCGCCGACGAAGGCATCGCAGCCGGTTGCATCGGCGAACACCACGGGCGGAGTTGATCGCACCGGTTCAGCGATTGCTGCCGCGCCAAATGACCGCGGCACTGCTGGACACGCGGTGAGCTGTGGATGTCAATCCTGCTCTGCGCCTCCCTCCGCGCTACGAGGCATGGCGGCCGACGTCGCATCCGTTCCACTCGCTCGCGCCCTCACGCCCGTGACGCCGCCGAGTACCAGCCGCGCACCACTCGTTCCCCCTCCTCAAGCCGTTCTCTAAAGGGCGACATCCGTCTCATCGTACCCCGCGTCGTGTAATACTCGCGGGTCTCGAAGTCTGGATCGCGCCCCGGTGGGCCCTCGTGCAGCGCATTGCACGCGGGCCCTCCTCGTCTACGGCAGCCCTGATCGCAGAGCCGTTTCAGGCTGGGCGCGTCAGATGGGTTTCCAACCCCACGGCATTCCTTGAGAACAATGACAATTCGAACTCGAGCTCGACCCACCGATCGCGCACTGGCGGTGGCCGCACGCGAGATGCGGACGCGCAATGTGATGGCCGCCACCACACGCGCAGGAGTGTGGGCGACGGCACTCGCTGCGATGGCGGTTCTCGGCGCGCTCGCCATTTCTGCACCGGGCGTCGCCGCTCAGGTGGACGGCGTCGCGAGCTCGTTCACGCGTGATCCGGGTGCTCGCGGCGTGCCTGGCGATCGAGTGCTCACGCTCGCAGCTCTCCTGGACAGCGTTGCGACAGGGCATCCTCTCGTAGCCGCTTCGCGCGCACGCGTGAGGGCGGCAGAAGCAGCGCGAACCACTGCGGGGACGTTCAGCAATCCCATCCTGGGATTCGAAGTAGACAACACGCCCTTCCCGTGGAATCGCTCGATCACGCTCCCGCCGGGCATGGAGCGCGAGAGCATGACCACAGCGACCATCCCACTGGAGCCGCTCTATCAGCGATCGCCGAGAATTCGACGAGCCGATGCTGAGCTCCGCGCGACCCGCGCGGATGCAGTCGGCGAGCGACAACGAGTCGCGGGCGAGGCAGCTCGAGCCTTCTATCGAACCGCTCTCGCCCAGGTGGGCGTGGATGTCGCACGGGATCTGGCGACCTGGCTCGACACGCTCGTCTCGTACAATTCGAAGCGCGTCGATCAGGGAGCAGTAGCGGAAGCGGATCTCATTCGCTCGCAGCTCGAGCGCGATCGCGCGCTCGCCGATCAGGCGATTGAGGAGGCGGAGCTCGCCCGTGCGCGAGCGCAGCTTTCCTCCTATCTCGGAGTCGCGAGCGAATCGGATCGCCTGGCTTCGCGCACGATTGTTGTAAGTGCTGGATCGGCACCATTGCCGCTCAGCCTCGCTGCACGCCAAACGCAGAGTGACAGTGCATCTCGAGTTGGAGCGGCGCACAGCGACAGCAGGTCGTCGATGAAGTCGGCCAGTGGTGGCCAACGTCCCGATGTCCTCGCGGCGCGCGAGCGCGTAGCCGCGTCGCGCGCCGCGGTCACGAGCGAGCGCACGATGCTCTTTAGACAACTCGGCGCGACGTTCGGCGTGAAACTGAGCGCCGGTACCGCGTCGATGATCGCTGGTGTCAGTCTGCCGCTGCCATTCTTCGATCAGAATCGTGGAGAGGTCGCTCGTGCGCAAGCAGAGCGCGAAGTCGCTGCCTATGTGCTCGCCGACAGGGAGCGCACCGCGAGCGCCGAAGTCAGTGGGGCCTTGGAAGCGGCGCGCGTGCTCACTGACCGCGCCCAGCTGCTCACGGGCGCGACGACGAATGCCGCGGGCGCACCCACGAGCTTTCTCGCGCGAGCAGATGATGCGCGCCGCATTGCCCTTGGAGCGTATCGCGAAGGTGCAGTCCCGCTCATTCAGGTCCTCGATGCCGCCCGAGCATGGGGAGACGCTCGTCGTGCTTTCTACCAAACACTGTACGAACAGCACGAGAGCATACTCGATCTCCTTGCCGCAGAGGGCATCGATCTCCAGGAAGCTCTCGATGACTCGTCACAGCACACTTCATCGCCGCCATCTCATGAATAGCTCACGTTGGTCTCGCCTTCTCGTGCTCGGCATTGCGACATGCGCGATCCTCGCCGCATGTGACCCTCGCACTGCCGCGGACCGGAAGGGCGAGAAGGACAAGTCCTCTCCCAATTCCAGCGAAACAGAAACAGTCGCGCCTCGCGAGAACGGAAAACCATCCGCTTCAACAGAGGCGGGGAAACAGGGTATGACTGAAACGTCCGAGCCTGGAATGAGCGCAACTCCCGACGCGGTTTCGTTCAACGCGTCCCAGATCGCGCATGGCGGTGTACGCTGGTCGCCGGTCGTACTGAGTCCATCCTCTGCCTCGGCGATCGTTCCCGGGCAAATCGTTCCGAACGAGGATCGAACTGCGCGACTCGGCGCACCGGCGCGAGGGCGCGTCATCGCCGTGCGAGTTCGCCCGGGTGATCGCGTAGCGCGCGGTGACGTGCTGGTCACCATGCAGAGCGCCGAAGCCGGTATGGCGCAGGCCGACGTGTCGAAGGCCGAGGCGGATCTCGTTGCGAAAAAGGCACAGGCGGTGTACGCCGCGAGTGCGCGTGCGCGCGCGGAGCGTCTGCTCGTGCTCAAGGCGATTCCGCAACAGGACTACGAGCGTGCCATCGCCGATGATGAACAGGCGCATGCATCGCTCTCGCAGGCGCAGTCGGAAGTGCGGCGCGCACGAAGCACGGCGTCCGTGCTGGACGCGAACACCTCCGTCTCCGCGAGCGGCGAGATCGCATTGCGCTCACCGCTGGCCGGCGTCGTCCTGGCGCGCACCGCAATACCGGGCACGGTCGTCGAGGCAGGGGCGCCGTTGGCCGTCGTGACTGACGCGTCCAGTCTTTGGGTTGCGATCGCAGCTCCGGAGACGATGACGGGCCTGTTCACTCGCGGTGGTCGCCTTCGCCTCACAGTACCGGCGTATCCGGCCGACACATTCGCGGCGCGCGTCGAGGCCGTGAGCGCCGGACTCGATCCGGACACGCGTACGCTTTCCGTTCGCGCGGTGACCTCAGACGCGAAAGGGAAGCTCAAGGCGGAGATGCTCGCATCGGTGGAAGTGGAAGGAGGTCGCAGCCTGCTCGCTGCCGTGATCCCGGAAGATGCGGTGCAGATCGTTGCGGGTGTGCCGACGGTGTTCGTCGTCGAGACGGACGCGAAGGGCGGGGCACGGTTCGCGAAGCGGAGCGTTGAGCTCGGGGCGCGTGGCAACGGTCGCGTCGCAGTGATCAACGGCCTCCGGTCTGGGGATCTTGTCGTGACACAGGGTGCCTTCGCCGTGAAGGCAGAGTTTCAGAAGGGCGCGATGCCCAAGATGGAAATGTGAGGAACTGACAATGGGCACTCTCATCGACCGGCTGCTCGCGGCATCGCTGCGGCATCGCCTCGTGGTTGCATCCTGCACGGTCGTTCTGGCTGCCGCGGGCATTTGGGCATTCGCAACCCTCAACACCGATGCCTTTCCCGACCTGACACCGAATCAGGTGCTCGTTATGACGACTGTCTCGGGGCTTTCGCCCACCGAGGTCGAGCAACAGGTGACGTATCCGATGGAGGTCGCGATGCTCGGCCTTCCTCGAACGCAGAACGTGCGTGCGATCTCGAAAGTCGGTCTCTCCGTCGTCACGGTCACATTCGACGACGATGTGGATCTCTATTTTGCGCGCGCGCAGGTTCAACAGCGAATGCAGGATGCGGCTGCGCAGCTGCCGGCCGGATCGGAGCCAATGCTCGGCCCACCGGCGACGGCGATGGGGGAAGTCTTCGAGTACCTCGTCGAGCGCGCACCGGAATCTGTCTCCGGTGCCGACAGCACTCGCGGCGGCGCACGAACCGATTCGCTCTCGCTCATGGACCTCACGGCAGTGCAGGAGTACACGATCAAGCCGCTGCTCCGCACGGTGGCCGGCGTAGCCGACGTCAACACCTGGGGCGGGATGCAGCAGCAGTTTCAGATTCTTGCGGATCCGTCCAGGCTCGCCGGCTACGGGCTGACACTCGCGGATGTGGAGACCGCGCTCGCGAAGAACAACGCGAATTTCGGCGCGGGCTACGTCGAGGATCGCGGCGAGCGGCTCACCGTCCGCGGCGTCGGGCGCGTCACCGACACCGCGGACGTGGCGAACGTCGTGATTGCGACGCGAGGGTCGACTCCGATCTATGCGCGCGACATTGGACGCATCGTCGTTGCACCCGCGCTGCGCTACGGTGCGGTGTCGCGCGACGGACGCGGCGAAGCGCTGTCGGCGACGGTCCTCATGCTCAAGGGTGCGAACGGGCGCGAGGTTGTGGGGCGTGTCCAACAGCGACTCGAAGAGATCAAGCCGCTGTTGCCGAAAGGCGTCCGCATCGTGCCCTTCTACAACCAGGGGGACGTGGTGCAGCGCACCACGCACACGGTCTTCAAGAACCTCATCGAAGGCGCGCTGCTCGTCACGGCAATTCTCTTTCTCTTCCTGCGCGATGTTCGGGCATCGCTGCTGACGGCGTCGGTCATTCCACTGTCGTTACTGTTTGCCTTTCTGGCCATGCGTCGCTTCGGCATCACAGCGAATCTGATGAGCCTTGGCGCGCTCGACTTTGGGCTCATCGTCGACGCCTCGGTGGTGATGGTGGAGAACTTCGTGCGCCGCCTGGGCGAGCGGCGCGATGCGAACGATGCCGCAGACCGGCAGGAGTTGTTGCGACAGGCGGCGTTCGAGGTCGGACGACCCATCGTCTTCGGCATCGCGATCATCGTTGCCGTCTATATCCCGATCTTCACGCTCACTGGGCTCGAGGGGCGGATGTTTCGCCCGATGGCGTTCACGGTGTGCGCAGCCGTTCTCGGTTCGCTTCTGCTCGCGCTCACCTACGTGCCTGCAGTGTCGTCGCTCCTCTTCGCGGGACGGACGACGCATCATCGCGCGGTGACACACGCGGAGCCCGCATGGTTCGTTCGCCTCCGCGCTCGGTACGACCGAATGCTCGAGTGGGCCATCGCGCATCGTCAGCGCGTGATCGGCATCGCTGTGCTGCTGCTTGCGGTCGCTCTTGGCTCAGTGCCGTTCCTGGGCACGGAGTTCATGCCCAAGCTCGATGAAGGCTACATGCTGATCGAGACACGACGCATTCCCAGCGTCTCGTTGCCGCAGGGACTGTCCGTGTCCGCGGAAGTCGAGCGCACGCTGCGCCGATTCCCGGAGGTCGCGAGCGTCGTCACCAACCTCGGTCGTCCGCAAGAGGCGACGGAGTCCATGGCCCTTAATCAGGCCGACGTGTACGTGCTGTTCACGCCGCGTTCGCAGTGGCACGAACGCTCCCTCGATGCCCTCATTCCCAGGATGGACTCTGCGTTGGCGGAGATCCCGGGGCTGGACTACGAGTTCAGCGCGCCGATGCGCATGCGGCTCGATGAGGTCGTCTCGGGCGTGAAAACGGATCTGGGCATCAAGGTGTTCGGCGACAGTCTGCCCTTGCTGCAGGAGAAAGCGGACGCGATCGCGCGCATCGTAGAGAAAGTCCCGGGTGCCGAGGATGCATCCGTTGGCGTGAGTGCCGGTGCGATGCAGCTGCAGGTGATGCTCGATCGACCCGCGATCGCTCGATATGGCCTCAACGTGGCGGACGTTCGTGAGGCTGTCGAAACTGGAATTGGTGGAATGGAAGCGACAACGGTGCTCGATGGACGACGTCGCATTCCCGTCGTCGTGCGCCTCGACGTGCCGTATCGCTCGACGCCTGACGCCGTAGGCCAGATGCTGATTCATACACCATCGGGCGGCACCGTCACGCTCGCGCAGCTTGCTCGCGTCACGATAGTCGAGGCGCCGGAAGTGATCAACCACGAAGGCGGCCAGCGCTACGTGGTCGTACAATCGAACGTGCGCGGGCGAGATCTCGGAAGCTTCGTCGCCGACGTGAAGCGTGCCGTCGGCGCGCAGCTGTCGTTGCCCACTGGCTATTACGTCACCTACGGAGGCCAGTTCGAGAACCAGCAGCGTGCCATGCGCCGGCTCGCGCTGATCGTGCCGCTGGTGTTGCTGCTCATCGCGGGACTTCTGTACGCGAGCTTCGGAACGATGCGCCATGCGCTTCTCGTCATGCTCGACGTGCCGTTCGCGCTGGTCGGTGGTATCGGCGCCTTGTGGCTCCGCGGGCTCAATCTCAACCTGAGCGCATCCGTTGGCTTCATCGCGCTATTCGGTGTGGCCGTGCTCAACGGAGTAGTGCTGATCGCATACATCAATCAGCTGCGTGCAAACGGGGCCTCGCTCGACATTGCGGTTCGACAGGGCTCGATCACACGACTCAGGCCGGTGCTCATGACGGCGCTCGTTGCGAGCGTCGGATTCATCCCGATGGCCATTTCGACAGGGGCCGGCGCGGAGATTCAACGACCTCTCGCGACGGTAGTCATCGGCGGACAGATCTCGGCCACTGCGCTCACGCTTCTAGTTCTGCCCACAGCGTACACGTGGTTCGTTGAGCGATTCGGAAGTAGGAAGGTTGAAGAAAGCTCGGCCGCTCGCCGAGCGGAGGAGGAGTCACTCCTCGAGCTGCGATGATATCCACCCATCTCTCGTGCGTGGCACGTGCCGCAGCACGTAACCAGAATTAGGACGAAATAACGTTTCGCTCATCGCCGGGCGCTCGGCAACTCATTCCCACTCGCGCCTGCCGGGGCCACTCACTATCGTAGGCGCGCAAGGCAAGCGCCAACCACGGCCCACTCATGCGTGCGCGCGGCCGTTCATCACGTCTACCGCCAGGAGTCGCAAAGTGAGACGCTTCGCGTTCATCTCGCTCGCACTGATCGCGCCCGTCATGTCACGCGCACAAGGTGCACCCTCGCGCGCGACCCGCGCCGACGGGAGCACCGTCGTGCTGTTCCCGGACGGTACGTGGCGTCCGGACTCCGGTGCGACGACCATTCGAGTGGCCGCGGGGGTCGCCAGCTACACGACTCCAGCAGCGGACACCGACCAGCTGGATCTCGGGCGCGGCGTAACTCTGCACTTCAATCCTGCGAAATGGCAGCGCACGCCGCCGACAGCTCCCGGCCGGTTGCAGCTTCGACACGTCGATGGCGACGGATATGCGATGATCATCTCCGAACGATTGCAGGTACCGGCTGCTGCGCTTCGCAACATCGTCATCACCAATGCGAAGAACGCTGCGCCGGATCTGAAGATCACCATGGACGAGCAGAGGCGCGTGAACGGTGTGGAAGTGGAAGCGCTGCAATTCACCGGCACGGCCCAGGGGGTCCCCTTCCACTGGTACGGCTACTACTTCAGCGGCAAGGCGGGCGCGATACAGGTCATCACCTTCTCGGGCGAATCGCTCTTCGACGGCTTCAAGACTGATTTCCAGGACCTCCTCAATGGTTTTCAGGTCGCGCAGCAGTAGTAGGCGCACGTCAGGCGCAGCCGCTTGACGAAGCTTCTCTTCGTGTGCAGCCGCAACCGAATACGTAGTCTCACCGCCGAACACCTGTTCGCGAAGCTGCCAGGCGTTCAGGTTCGCTCCGCGGGTACCGAGGCGACACTGCGATCGGGGGTCGCTCCATACATCGATGTGGAGGGCTAACCGCTCCACCGCCTATGCCCATCCATCCGTGATCCGGGCGCTCGCACAGTCTCCCTATTGACACGATCGACCGGCGAGCCCTACGTGAGGCGCCCCTAATCATCGAGTCCTATGCACTCGACCTGCCTGCGCCCAGTCTCGCGGCGCGTTGCCCCGCTGGCCGCTACCGCCTTCGCTTTCCTGCTTTACGCATGCGGTTCCGATCAGAGTAGCGTCGAGCCGGAGCTCCTCGGCGCTCGATCTGCCGCATCAAAAGTCTCGATCTCCGTGGACGGCGCCGGGAGTACGGCAGGCGGCATCGTCACCTCCAATCGGGGAGGGATCTCGTGCACCATCTCCGTCTCGGGAGGTGTCGTCAACAGAAGCGGCAAGTGCGCGCAGGATTACAAAACGGGAGCGACCGTCACACTCACCGGCGCGCCAGCCGCTGGCGGCGTTCTGACTTCATGGAGGGGATGTACCGGAGCGGCCGAAAGCCCGCTGTCGTGCGAAGTGAAGCTCGACGTGGGACGCACGGTGAGCGTCGTCTTCGGACCTCCCGCGTCATCATATGCTCTGTCCATTGCGGGGGGCGCCGGCGGCAACGGGAAGATCACTTCGACGCCGCAGGGTATCAGCTGCACCATAACGGGCGGCAGTGCAGCGTCCACGGGATGTACGACGAGCTTCGGCACGGGAGCGAGCGTCACGCTGTCCGCTGTCGCGTCTCCTGGAAGCTTTCTCAAGGCGTGGGCCGGTGCGGGATGCGACGCTGCGGGCACCGGCGCGGGGAGCACGTCGGGGAGCTGTGTCGTCCAAATGTCGGCGACGCAGAACGTCATCGTCAGCTTCGACGTCGCCTCGCCGATCGCGAGTGCCGGACAGTGGTCAGCTCCCACGACGTGGCCAGCGATTGCGATTCATGCGCACCTCCTGCCGGATGGACGAGTGCTCACGTGGGGGCGCAGCGACCGCGCACCGGTACTGTGGACGCCGCCGGCGAGCGGCACATCGGGCGGCACGTTTGCATCAATATCGAAACCCGCGGATCTCTTTTGCAGCGGACACTCGTTCCTCGCGGATGGCCGATTGCTGAGCGCGGGTGGTCACAGTGGAATCGACAACCAGGGCATTCTGACGACGACCATCTTTGATTTTGCCTCCAACACATGGACCACTGGCCCGAACATGCAGAACGGGCGCTGGTATCCGAGTAACACTACGCTGGCGAATGGTGAGGTGCTCACACTGAGCGGTGGTGACACGTCGCAAGCGACGAATCTGATTCCCGAGGTCTATCAGTCGAGCGGTACGTGGCGTGTGTTGAGCACCGCATCGCTCTACCTGCCGTACTATTCCTTCGCGTTCGTGACTCCTACTGGTAGCGTCTTCGTGGCGGGGCCGAGCCAGACGACCTACTTCCTCGATCCGAGCGGAACCGGACACTGGACCACCGGACCGTCGAGCCTCTACGGCTATCGCGATTACGGGTCGGCGCTCATGTACGACGCTGGAAAGATCTTCATGGTTGGCGGAGGCGGACCGACGGCGTCCGCTGAGGTGATCGATCTGAATGCGGGCACTGCGGCGAGTTGGCGCGCAGTGGCGACGTCAATGGCGGTAGCCCGGCGACAGAGCAACGCTACAATTCTCGCCGACGGTAAGGTGCTCGTCACCGGAGGCACCAACGCCGCCGGATTCAATTTCGCTCCGACGTCCGCAGCGGTGCTCGCCGCCGAGCTCTGGGATCCCGTCACGGAACAGTGGAAGACGCTCGCGCGCATGACGCACTACAGGCTCTATCACTCGACGGCGCTGCTGCTTCCCGACGGACGTGTACTCTCGGCGGGCAGCGGACAGCCATCGGCCACCGGACTGACCGATGACTACACGGCCGAGATTTTCAGCCCACCCTATCTGTTCAATGTGGATGGCACGCTTGCGACACGTCCGACGATCACGGGCGCGCCAACGCTCGTCACGTACGGGCAAGCATTCACCGTGCAGACTCCCGTGCCCGCATCCGTGAGCAAGGTGACGTGGATCTCGCTCGGCTCCGTGACGCACTCGTACAACGAAAATCAGCACGCGCTTCAGCTCTCCTTCGCGGCGGGCGGCGCGTCGGCGATCACTGTGAACGCACCTGCGCGCGCGGCGCTCGCGCCACCGGGCTACTATCTGCTCTTCATCGTCGACAATCGCGGAGTGCCGTCCGTCGCTCGAATCGTTCGCGTCACGTAGCCACTCACTGCTCCTGCTCCGTCGGTCGCACCAGCATCTCGTTGACTGCCATGCGTCGCGGGCGCGTCACGATGTACGTGATTGCGTCGGCGATGTCGTCGGCCTGAAGGCGCTCGATGTTCCCGAAGCGCTCCGCAAGCTGCGCGCGCACCTCCGGCCGGTTGTGCGAGATCAACTCGGTCTCCACGGCACCGGGCTCCATCAGCGAGACGCGGACGTGCCGCGACGTGACCTCCTGCCGGAGCGACTCGCTGAACGCCCCGATGCCGAACTTGGTGAGGTTGTACACGCCGGAGTTCCGGCGCGCGACGCGACCCGCGACCGAGCTGACGTTCACCAGATCAGCGACGCGTCGCGGTGCATCCTGCGCCGCCTTCAGCAGGTGCGGCAGCGCCGCATGAGCGACGTAGAGCACGCCGAGCTCGTTGACCTTCACCATCCGCTCCCACTCTTCGAGCGGCGCGTTCTCAATCGGGCCGAGGAGCATGACGCCGGCGTTGTTGATCACCGTGTCCAGCCGTCCGAGCTCATGCACCGTTCTCTCGACCGCGCTCTCGGCCTGCGCCGAGTCGCTGACGTCGGTCTCGAGCACGAGCGTTCGTGCGCCGGACGCCTTGAGGTCGTTCGACAGCTGCTCGAGCCGGTCGGCGCGCCTCGC
>JAQBQC010000075.1 GCA_028287205.1 Gemmatimonadota bacterium | reverse complement strand
TTTGTTGCGACAGGCACAGCCGGTGCCGCTGTACTCTGGATCACGATTTCGTGGTCTCTCCCAACGCGTGTGCGTACACGATTCGTGATAGATCGGCGATCAGCTTCTGCGCCGTGGGCTCGTCAGGAATTCCCTTTGTCAGCACCACCAGCACGTACGTCGGCCCCTTCTGTGGGTACACGATCGCGGCATCGTGCGTGACCCCGGTGATCCATCCCGTCTTGTGCGCCACGCGTGTGCCGGGCGGCAGCTCGGCCGGGATTCCGGTATTGAATTCCTGCTCGAGCAACACATCGCGCATTGCCGCGCAGCTCTTCGCGGACGCGGCCCGGTTCTCCTGGATCGCACTCAGAGCGATCGAGAGATCGCGCGCAGTGGTCGTGTTGTTGAGCCCCGCGTCGTACGCCTTCTGATCCTCGACACCGCGCAGCACCCGGATCTTCATGGCGCCGAGTGAGCGCATCGTCGACTCCGCGGCGGCGGCGTTCGCGAGCGCGACGAGCGAGTTCGTCGCGAGGTTGCTCGATCGCGTGATCATGTGCGTGATCAGATCGCGCACGGTCACCCGCGTGCCGACGAGCTTGTACATGGCGCTGTCGGAGTCATCGTTTCCGTCGAGCGAGTACGGCGAGCCGTCGACGATCGAGCCGAACTGATTCACGAGCAGCAGCGGATAGTCCAGCGAAAGCCCGCCCGAATCCACGCGCCGGAACAGTTGAATCATGATGGGCACTTTCATCGTGCTGGCCGCGTGAAAGCTCTTGTCGGCGTCCAGGTAGAGCGAGTCGCCAGTGCCAAGCTTGTGATAGGCGAGCCCGACCTCCGCGCCCGGAAGCTCGGCGACGCGCGCCTGAATCTGCGCCGCGAGTGAATCATTGGAGGTCGCGGGCGTGAACGGAGCAACGCTCGCAGCGAGTGCCAGTGCTGCAATGAAAGTGATCATGCTGCCGAATATGAGCGGCGTCTCACGAGGGCGCCAGCGCGTTGCTTTCGGCACGGTTGCTCGTGATGTGAATGCCGGCACTACCGAGCGCCGACGCAATTCCGCCGCTCCCAATACGATGCCGGATCACCCTCTGATGGCCGCGACGACGAGCTCTCCGCAGGAGCTGCAGCAGCACCGGCAACGGTTGCGCTTCAGCGATTTCAAATTCCATCGCACCCCCGGCGGCCGCTGCACGGCCGAGGTCGAGCTCGAGTGGATCGAGGGAATAAAGGTGCGCGGGTCGGCTTCCGGGCAATCGAGCCCCACGGTAGACTTGCGCGTGGCGGCTGAGGCGGCGCTCCGCGCGATCGAGCGCTTCTCCGACAACGTGCTCCAGTTCGATCTCGCCGGCGTGAAGTCCATCCGGGCGTTCGACGCCAACGTGATCATCGTCTCGATCACCAATCGCGCGGAAGGCCCGCT
This sequence comes from Gemmatimonadota bacterium, assembly GCA_028287205.1. Lineage (GTDB taxonomy): Bacteria > Gemmatimonadota > Gemmatimonadetes > Gemmatimonadales > Gemmatimonadaceae > FEN-1250. The sequence continues at coordinate 3,411 of JAQBQC010000075.1, read as the reverse complement.
CAAGCTGCTCGGCTCCTGCCTCGTGGAAGAGGATCAGGTGCGCGGCGCCGTGATCGCGGTGCTCGGGGCCACCAACCGGGTGCTCGGCAATTTCATCGCGATGCGCTGAGGGCAGTCGCCCCTCGCATCCACACGGAGCGACAATGATCGGATCCGTACCTGCTCAGACGCCCGGCCGAGCCGCGCGAGGATGTTGGTGAAGGCGAGAGTTGCAGTCGTGACGATGGCGGTGCTGGTCACCGCGTGTCACGGCTCGAAGCCGAACCAGGCGCCGATACCGGAGACCGCATCCCCCGGCGCACTCGACACCACGACATCGCTCGCCAACATCCCGCTCGACAGTGGCAGGCCCGACTCGGTGCACGTCGCGCAGCACGACGTCACGCACGAGGCGGTGAAGATCTTCGGCGATTCGCTGGCCACCGCGCCCGCCGCCGCAGCCGAGCCGAAGTGGGACATCGATGTGCGGTCGTTCGAGACGCACGATCGTGTCGTCTACTTCGTCGGTCGATTCACGGGACCGTCGAGCGATCGTTTCGCCGAGGAGCTCGCGCGCGGTGGCCGATACGAGCCGATCATCCGGCGCAAGCTGCGCGCGGCCGGGATGCCGGAGGACATGACATATCTCGCCCTCATCGAGAGCGGCTACAATCCACACGCGTACTCGAGCGCGGCGGCCGTGGGCCTCTGGCAGTTCATGGCAAGCACGGCGCGCGGCACCGGGATGCGCGTGGACTGGTGGATCGATGATCGTCGCGATCCCGTTCGGTCGACGGATGGCGCGATCAAGTTTCTGGGATGGCTGAAGGAGCAATTCGGATCGTACTACCTCGCGGCCGCGGCGTACAACGGAGGCGCGGGCCGAGTGTCGCGTGGGCTCAAGCGCTACGCGGATGAAGTCGAGGGCGAGAGCGGCGACAGCGCGTTCTTCTCGATGGCGGCGGCCGGGAACTACCTGCGCGCGGAAACGCGCGACTATGTGCCGAAGCTGATCGCGGCCGCGCTCGTGGCGAAAGAGCCGGAGAAGTACGGGCTCAAGGTGAACTATCTCCCCGAGCTCGTCTACGACAGTGTCGAAGTGGGTCCGGCCACGCCGCTGGTGGCCATCGCGAAGGCCGCCAGTGCATCGCTCGCGGACATTCAGGATCTGAATCCACAGGTCCTGCGAGGAGTGACGCCGCCCGATCAGCGATTCATGATTCGCGTGCCGAAGGGGCACGCAGACGGATTCGACAGCGTGTACGCGCAGCTCGCATCGAGCGATCGTGCTGCGTTCACGAGATCGTCGGTGAAGAAAGGCGAGACCATGACGTCGATCGCGCAGCGTGCGGGCGTGTCGGTGCGGTCGCTCACCTGGTACAATCGAAATCTCAAGCCGACCAAGCGCGGGCATTTGACGCAGGGGCAGGTCGTGCTGCTGCCCTCGTCGGCCGTGGTGGCTGGTGCGCTCGACATTCCCGATCCGTCGGTGGAGAAGTGGGGAAGCTCGAAGCGCGGCTCGACGGTCACGCACGTCGTCGTGAAGGGCGAGACGCTCGGCCGCATCGCGCTTCGCTACGGGACGACGGTGACAGGGTTGATGCGGCTCAACGGGATGAGCGGCAGTCGACTCATTCCGGGGCAGGTGCTCATCGTGAAGACAGGGCAGCGCCGGAGCACGCACAAGAAGAGCAAGGCCGCGAGGTAGGCATGCGGAGCGTCTGGATGACGAAGGGCTCGCCGGCGCAGCTGCCGGCGAGCCCTTTGAACGTCGGTGCGACTTCGGATCAGGTCAGTCGACCGTACCCTTGCCCGTGTAGCCACGCGTGACTGCGGCTTCGTAGCCGTTGCGCGGATCGAGTCCGAGCGCGCGCAGGCTCTCTACCGCAACGGGGCCGCGGTTGTAGACGAGCAGGGCGAGCTTCACGTCGCCCTTGTACTGGCTGATGAGGCCGCGAAGGTAGCGAAAGCCGATCTGCAGATTCGTCTTCCGATCGTACAGCTGCTCGCGCGTGATTCCCGGCACGAAGTCCCTCGCGGTGGCGGGCATCACCTGCGTGAGGCCCAGCGCGCCGACGGGGCTCGTCGCGTGGTCGTGGAACTCGCTCTCGACCCTCACCAGGCGGAAGCCCAGATCGGGCTCGATGCCTTCGGCCAACGCGACATCATAGATGGAGCCGGCGATGTCGGCGCTCACCTTGTACTTGGCGGAATAGTCGATCACCGCATTCGCGCGATCGAGCTGCGCCTGTGCAAGCGTGAGCTCTCCCTTGGCGGCATCGAGCTCGGAGTGCATGCGACGAGCCTCGGCAATGCTGAACGGGAACGCGCTCGTGGAACCAACCGAAGCCGCATCCGCCACGTGCGGACGCTCGCGTGGCAATATCGCAACGGCCGCGAGCAGGCCTGCCACGATCAAAGTTTTGCGTATTCTATCAATACGGCGAAGGCGCTCACCGCGGTATGCATAGCTTGACTTGATATGACTCATTCAGACTCCGTCTGCTGAGGGATCCAGACGTGCGAACGGGGCATCGAGCCCCGGACCACCTTCCGTAAGGCAACGGTCATGCCTCGGCAGACCGTTTCCAGCTCCCGCTTCTACCTCCTGTTTTTTCCTGTAAACATATGTCACCTATCGACATATGCCGGTCAATCGCCTTCGCCATGTCGTAAACCGTGACCAGGCTTATAGCTACGGCAGAGATGGCTTCCATTTCGACGCCGGTCTGGCCGTTGGTTCGAGCTGTGGCCTCACAACGTACACCGGGAAGCTCGTCGTCCAGCGTCAGATCAACCTGAATGTCACTGAGAGGTAGCGTGTGACAGAGCGGAATCAACTCCGCGGTTCGCTTGGCCGCCAGCACTCCGGCGACCCTGGCTACGGATAGTACGTCTCCCTTGGCCAGCGAGTTCCTGCGTATTGCCTCGAGCGTTTCGGCTTTCATGCGGATACTGCCAGTTGCTCTCGCGTAGCGGGCTGTAACCGGCTTTTCAGAGACATCCACCATTCGAGCCTGACCAGTGGAATCTGCATGACTGAGCTCGGCCATACTAGAGCTCGCTCATGGCACGAATCATTGCACTCGCAATCAATTGCGGGTTTACGTTGCCGCTTGCCCGGAGCTTGGCCCCTTCCACGAGGTCCATGGACCGGCTGGCCCGTTCTCCCGCGTCCATGTCTCCGGAAATCGAGGCGTCGCGGACGCGCGAATGAAGTGCGACTGTGAGCGCGTCGAGCAGCTCGGAGAACCCGCCCCGGGCTCCTGCAGAGGAAAGCGCGAAGGCGGCGCGAATGCGGTCAGCGCGCGATCCCGAGGCTGCGTCGAGCATGGACCTCGCGATCTTCATCGCCTCGCCGCTGGCCGTGACGCCGAGCAGCGTGCCGGGCGCGCCGGCGGCGAGCGCGATGCGCTCGCCTTCGGACGGCGG